>NZ_JBHUWW010000048.1:31914-55444 GCF_042669755.1 Kitasatospora sp. NPDC057223
CACCGGTGGTGGAGCCGACCTTGGTGGCGCCGCGGTAGACGTCGTAGCCCGTCACGCCGACGTTGTCGGTCGAGGCGGTCCAGGAGAGCGAGACGGTCGACGCGGTGGTGCCGGTCGAGACCAGACCCGACGGGGCGGTCGGGGCGACGGTGTCGGTGACCGTGCCGGTGACCGGCGGGTACGCGTTCTTCAGGAGCTCGCGGAACTGCGCGGAGAACCAGGCACCGGCGAGCGGCGCGTCCGGCAGGGCGCCGGACATCTGGTTGCCGTTGCGGGCGTTACCCGTGTAGGTCGGGTCACACATGCGGTCGAAGCCCTTGCCCTGGTCATTCGCGATGACCTTGGACGCACCGTCGGACTCGCCCGGAGGCTTCACCCAGACGTAGGCGTCGATGCCGGCGGCCGGGGCCGCGGTCGGGCGCTCGCCGAGACCGGCACCGGACTGGTTGCACCAGTTGCCGGCCTGGAAGCGGCGGTCGATGCGGCCACCGTCGACGTACGCGTCACCGGTGGTCGCCGGGCCGGGGCCGGTCGGACGGTTGGCGCCGCCCCAGCCGTTGCGCGAGGTGTCGATCAGCATGCCGACGTTGGTGTCGAAGCCGGACGCGGCGGCCTTCTGGCGGAACCCGACGGCGTAGGACTGCTCGTCGACGTAGCGGTTCCAGTCGACCCACTTCGAGGTGCCACGGATCGACTGGCCGCCGATCGTGTCGTCAATGGTGAAGTAGGGCTCCTTCAGCGCCGAGTAGTTGGCGGTGTTGACGACGAAGCCGTGCACGTTGGCGACGGTGCTGCCGGAGGAGGTGGCAGCCGTCTTCAGCAGGTCGATCGTGGGCTGGAGGTTGGAGTCCCAGCCGAGCCAGCCGTGGTGACCGGCATCGACGTAGTTGTAGACGTTGGAGATGGCACCGAGCTTGTTCAGCGCGTAGCCGACACCGTTGACGTAGTTGCCGTTGGCCTTCATCACGTCGCAGTTCGCGGTCGCCGTGGCGGTGCCGCCGGCGTTCGTGATCAGGTTCGGCAGCGAGTCGATCTCGATCGTCGTCACGATGCGCAGGTTCGCGTAGGCCGGGTCGGCCAGGATCGCGGCGATCGGGTCGATGAACTCGGTCTTGTAACGCGGCAGGTCGGTCGGGCCGAGCTCACCGTTGGACGCAAGGGCGGCACAGTCACGGCCGGGGAGGTCGTAGACGACGATCTGCACGACGTACGGCTTGCCGGCGGCCTGGGCCACGGCGGCGTTCAGGTGGGCGCGCAGGCCCATCGAGGTGCTGGTGCCGTTGATGGCGGCGATCCGGTCCAGCCACACCGCGGTGGGCTGGTTGGAGACCGCGCTGCCACCGGGCTCGGCGGCGGCAAGGGCGGACCACTCCGGGTTCACGTAAACCCCGGCGCCCACGTAGGGGTTGTCGACCTTGGCGGCGGCCTGGGCCTGGTTCGCGAAGGCGATCGGCATGATGGCGGTGGCGGTGAGGGCCACGGCGGCGGCGGCAGTTCTGAGCCGCCCGACGAGCTGTGCAGACACTTCTTGGATCCTTTCGGGTGGGGGGGATCCAGGGGGAAATGAGTGGGAGCGCTCCCATATTCGGGGGGCGAATCGAGTGCGGCTCCCTTGCCTCACGGCATATAAAGCCACGGACCCGCTGCTCCGTCAAGGGATCGGACGGATTTCGACAATTCGACAGAGCCCGCCGGAGGGGGCGCTATCGGAGCGTCAATCGTGGGAGCGCTCCCGGGCATTGGGCCCACGAGCAGCGTCGAAGCCCCGGCCGCCGCCGTCCGCGGGCACCCTCCCCCACCGTCCGGAAGCAGTCGGCGATCCCGTCGAAACTCTTCGAAGCGCAGGCGCCGGCCGCTACCGTGAGCAGTCGGCCGGGGCCCGGAAACGGCCTGCGCGGGCACCGGAACAGCCGGCGGGGCGGCCCGCGCGCGGGCGGTGGACGCCCGGCCCGGGGAGTCGCCCACCGAGAGGATTCGGGATGGACCTCAGCACCTACCGGTTCAGCACCGCCTGGCAGTTCACCGCCGCCCCCGCCCGGCTCCGCTCGGTGCTGACGGACGTCGCCGGGTACCCCCGGTGGTGGCCGCAGGTCCGCAGCGTGCGGCAGACCGGCGAGCGGTCCGGCGAACTCGTCGTCCGCTCCACGCTCCCGTACCGGCTGGTGTTCACCGTCCACGACGCCCGGCAGGACGAGGCCGCCGGAGTGCTGGAGGCCGCCATGACCGGCGACCTGGTCGGCTGGTCCCGCTGGACCATAGCGCCGGACGGCGCCGGCACCCGGGTGCTCTTCGAGGAGGAGGCCAGGCTCGGCAAACCCTGGCTGCGGCACCTGGCGATCCCCGCCCGGCCGCTCTTCCTCGCCAACCACGGCGCCATGATGCGCGGCGGCGAGCGCGGACTGCGCGCCCACCTCGCCGCCGGCGGCGTCTGACCGCCGGCTGCTGACTGCGCTGCCGCGTCGGCGGGTTGACCCCGCCCGGCGGGGCCGGCCCGCGTTAGCGTGACAGCGGACCGCCCCGCCCGCCACGCACCGGAGGACCGAGTTGGACGTCTTCGACCCCCTGCCCGCCGACGGCCCGCCGCTCGGCCCCGGGGCATCCGGCCCGACGGCATCCGACCCCGCAGCCTCCGCTTCCCCAGGCTTCGATCCCGCAGCCTGCGACGCAACACCCTTCAGCGCGACACCCTTCGATCCCGCAGCCTTCGATGCGGCACCCTTCGACGCGACAGCCTTCGAGCGGCCGTTCGACCGGGCTGGCACGGGGAGCACCAAGTGGGGCCGGGCCGACGCCGCCGGCCGCTCCGGCGTGATCGCACTGGGGTTGGCCGACATGGACCTGCCCGGCCCGCCCGCCGTCGCCGGAGCCCTGGCCGCCCGTGCGGCACACCGGGCGTACGGGTACACACTCTGCGACCCGCGCGGGCGGGACCTCGTCGCGCGCTGGTACCGCGCGCGACACTCAGTGGACGTCGACCCGGACTGGGTGATGCTGCTGCCGTTCAGCCCGCGCACGGCGCTGCGGCTGTTGCTGGCGGCGCTCGATCCGGCCGGGCCGGTGCTGTTCCCCTCCCCCGAGTGGGGAGGATTCGCCGCGATCTGCCGGGCCGCCGGCGTGGCCTGGCAGGAGGTGCCGCTGGTCCTCGGCCGGGGCGGGGAGGCCGGCGGATACCGGCTGCCCACCGAGGAGTTCGGCCGGCGGCGGCCCGGCGTGATCATGCTCAGCAACCCGCACAACCCGTCCGGCCGGGTCTGGACGCGCGCCGAGATCCGGGCCCTCGCCGAGGCCGTGGCGGACGGCCCGCCGGGTGCGGTGCTGGTCTCCGACGAGGTGCACGGCGATCTGCTGCACCCCGGCCGCGGGCTGCGGCAGCCGGTCGCGGTGGACGCGGCCGGTGACCTGGCCCGGTACACCGTCACGCTCAACTCGGTGGGCAAGACCTTCAACAGCTCCGGCCTGCCCAGTTGCTTCGCGGTCGTCCCCGACCCGGGGCTGCGGGAGCGGCTGACCGGAGTGATGGCCGGGTTCGGCCTCTGGGAGGGCGGCCTGTTCGAACAGGTGGTCCAGCAGGCCGCCCTGCGGAGCGGCGGCCCCTGGCTGGACGCGCTGCTGGCCCATCTCGTCACCGCCCGTGACCGCCTCACCGGGCTCCTCGGCGACGCGGTCCCCTCTCCGCCCGAGGCCTCCTACCTGCTCTGGCTGGAGGCCGCCGCGCTCGGCCTGCCCGTCACCGGCGCCCGTACCGCGCTGCTGGAGCGGTGCGGCCTGGAGGTCACCGACGGCGCCGACTTCGGGGCGGCCGGAAAGGGCTTCCTCCGGCTCAATTTCGCCCTCCCCGGGCCCCTCCTGGACACCGTTCTGGGCCGACTGAGCCTGCTCTGACCTGCATGAACACCCGTTCACCGGATCTTTGCCCAGCAGATTCGCATGCTCCGTAGCAAACTGGGGCAGGAAGTCCGGGCCGCAATCGTGATCCCGAGGATGGTGAGTCCGGTGATACCCGTGTCCCCCAATCGCGCGCCCGCCCGGCGGGCGGCGCAGCAGGCCCGTCAGGGGCCCCAGGCGGTGACTCCGCTGACGGAGTCGTCGGCCGAGCGCCATATGTCCGGCGTCTGCTTCAAGATCGGACCGCCCCGGCTGGTCGGGGTCGAGGTCGAGTGGTTCGTCCACGACGACCGATGTCCCGGGTTAACGGTCGCGCCGGAGCGCGTGGCCGCAGCAATCGCGTCACTGCCGCCGCACCCCGACGGCCAGGTACTCCCCGCAGGGTCGCTGATCACCCTGGAACCCGGCGGGCAGGTAGAGCTCAGCTCCCCGCCCGCCGACAGCCTCACCTCCTGTGTCGAAGCCACCCGACGTGACCTCGCCGTCCTGCGGTCCGCGTTCGCAGCCCAGGGCCTGCGGCTCACCGGCACCGGCACCGACCCCCTGGACCGCGACCGCCGGATGGTCCTGGACCACCCCCGCTACCTGGCGATGGAGCGGTTCTTCAACCGCGCCGGGCCCTGGGGCCGGATCATGATGACCGGCACCGCCTCCGTCCAGGTCTGCGTGGACGCCGGAGCCGACAGCGGCCCGCACGAGCTGGGCCGGCGCTGGCGCCTCGCCCACCAGCTGGGCCCCGTCCTGGTCGCGGCGTTCGCCAACTCCCCGCTGCTGGACGGCAAGCCCACCGGCTACCGGTCCACCCGGCAGACCGTGTGGTCCCGGATGGATCCGAGCCGGACGCTGGCACCCGCCACCGACGGCGGCGACCCGCGCACGGCCTGGTCCTCCTACGTGCTGGACGCCGAACTGCTGTGCATCCGCCGCCCGGACGGCCGGCCCTGGACGGCACCCGCCGGGCTGACCTTCCGCGACTGGCTGCGCGGCGCCGGCGACCGGCGGCCGACCCTGGCCGACCTGGACTACCACCGCACCACCCTGTTCCCTCCCGTCCGGCCGCACGGCCACCTGGAACTGCGCATGATCGACGCGCAGCCCGGTGACGGCTGGGTCGTGCCGGCCGCGCTGACCGGTGCGCTGCTGGACGACCCGGTGGCGGCCGACGCCGCCCGCGCCGCCCTGGAGCCGCTCGGCACCGACGCGGACGCACTGCCGCCGCGCAGCGCCGTCTGGCAGCGCGCGGCCACCCACGCGGTCGGCGACCCGCAGCTGCGGCGGGCCGCGCTGGCCTGCTTCGCCGCCGCCGACGCGGCCCTCTCCAGACTTGAGGGCGCCGAGCAGCTGCGCGCAACGGTCGCCGAGTTCGCCGACCGCTACCCGGCCCGCGGCCGATGTCCCGCCGACGACCAGCTGGACGCCCTGCGCTCCGGCACCCGACTCTCACCCCCGGAGGCCACACCGTGCTGAACCACGACACCACTTCCGGCCCGACGGCCGTCACGCACGGCACGGAGCAGCTGCGCGAGCTGATCGCCACCGAGCTGATCG
The DNA here is from genome assembly GCF_042669755.1 of Kitasatospora sp. NPDC057223. Lineage (NCBI taxonomy): Bacteria > Bacillati > Actinomycetota > Actinomycetes > Kitasatosporales > Streptomycetaceae > Kitasatospora > Kitasatospora sp. NPDC057223. The sequence continues at coordinate 37,348 of NZ_JBHUWW010000048.1, forward strand.
CCGCCCGCAGCCGGACCGCCGCCCTCACCGACTGCGTCGAGGAGCCCGATCTCACCGCGCAGCACTCGCCGTTGATGTCGCCGCTGGTCTGGGACCTCGCGCACATCGGCAACCAGGAGGAGCTCTGGCTGCTGCGCAACGTCGGCGGCCGCGACCCGCTGCACCCGGAGATCGATCCGCTGTACGACGCCTTCGAGCACCCGCGTGCCGAGCGGCCCAGCCTGCCGCTGCTGGCGCCGCACGAGGCCCGCGCCTACGCCCACGACGTGCGCGGCCGGGTGCTCGACCTGCTCGCGGCCAGCCCGCTGGAGGGCGCGCCGCTGCTCGACGGCGGCTTCGCGTTCGGCATGATCGCCCAGCACGAGCAGCAGCACGACGAGACGATGCTGGCCACCCACCAGCTCCGCAAGGGCGCGGCGGTACTGACCGCCCCGGCGCCGCCCCCGGCACCGGCCGACACCGCCGCCCTGCCCGCCGAGGTGCTGATCCCGGCCGGCCCGTTCACCATGGGCACCGACACCGAGCCCTGGGCCCTGGACAACGAACGCCCCGCCCACGAGGTCGAGTTGGCGGCCTTCCTGCTGGACACCACGCCCGTCGACAATGCCGCGTACCTGCGCTTCATGGCCGACGGCGGCTACCGGGACGAGCGCTGGTGGAACCCCGAGGGCTGGGAGCACCGCAACCGGGCCGGGCTGGTGGCGCCGCTGTTCTGGAGCCGGGACGGCGGCCAGTGGCTGCGCCGCCGCTTCGGCGTGACCGAGCCCGTCCCCCTCGACGAGCCGGTACTGCACGTGAGTTGGTACGAGGCCGACGCCTACGCCCGGTGGGCCGGGCGACGGCTGCCGACCGAGGCGGAGTGGGAGAAGGCCGCCCGGCACGACCCGGCCACCGGCCGCTCCCGCCGTTACCCCTGGGGGGACGCGGCGCCCGCGCCCGAGCACGCCAACCTCGACCAGCGGCACCTGCGGCCGGCGCCCGTGGGCAGCTACCCGCAGGGCGCGTCGCCGGCCGGCGTGCGGCAGTTGATGGGTGACGTGTGGGAGTGGACGGCGAGCGACTTCCGGCCGTACCCCGGCTTCACCGCCTGGCCGTACAAGGAGTACTCGGACGTCTTCTTCGGCCCGGAGTACAAGGTGCTGCGCGGCGGGTCCTTCGCCGTCGCGCCGGTCGCCTGCCGGGGCACCTTCCGCAACTGGGACTACCCGATCCGGCGGCAGATCTTCTCCGGCTTCCGCACGGCCCGTGACCCGGAGCGCGACTGATGGGCGCCCGGCACCCCCAGCGGCCGCCGGGCCGGCCGAGGGGGCACAGCTGATGTGCCGTCATGTGGCTTATATCGGCGGCCCCCTCGCCCTGCGCGACGTGGTGGTCACGCCGGAGTTCGGGCTGTACCGGCAGTCCTGGGCGCCCAGGATGCAGCAGTACGGCACCGTCAACGCGGACGGCTTCGGCGTCGGCTGGTACGCCGAGGGCGATCCGGTGCCCGCGCGCTACCGGCGGGCCGGGCCGATCTGGGCCGACGCCTCGTTCGCCGACCTCGCCCGGGTGGTGCGCACCCGGGCCCTGCTCGCCGCCGTCCGCTCGGCCACCGAGGGCTGCGCGCCCGGCGAGGCCGCGGCGGCGCCGTTCGGCACCGACCAGTGGCTGTTCAGCCACAACGGCGCCGTCAGCGGCTGGCCCGACGGCCTCGGCAAACTCGCCGAGCTGCTGCCGCCCGCGGACCTGCTGGCCCTGGAGGCCCGCAGTGACTCCGCCCTGGTCTGGGCCCTGGTGCTGCACCGGCTGCGGGCCGGCGCGGGCCCCGGCGAAGCACTGGCCACGACCGTCGCCGACGTCAGCGCCCGGACGCCGGCCCGGCTCAACCTGCTGCTCACCGACGGCGTCACGATCGCGGCGACCACCTGGGGCGACACCCTCTTCCACCGCCCGGGGCCGGGCGGGGCCGTGCTGGTCGCCTCCGAGCCGGCCGACGACGGCCCCGGCTGGGTGCCCGTCCCCGACCGCTCACTGCTGCTCGCCACCACCGAGAGCGTGACCGTCACCCCGCTCTGACCCGACCTCTCCCTCCCACTTCACCGATAGGACGAGCCGCCATGCCCGCCTTTGACCTGACCCGCCTGCTGCCCGCCGACCACTTCAGCCGGGCCCTGCGCCACGACGTACAGCTCGGCCTGACCGCCGAGCCCAAGTGGCTGCCGCCGAAGTGGTTCTACGACGCCCGGGGCAGTGACCTCTTCGAGGAGATCACCAAGCTGCCGGAGTACTACCCGACCCGCGCGGAGCGCGCCATCCTCACCGCCCGCGGGGGCGATATCGCCGCCGCGAGCAAGGCCCGGACGCTGGTCGAGCTGGGCTCCGGCTCCTCGGAGAAGACCCGGCTGCTGCTGGACGCCCTGCGCGACCTGGGCACCCTGGAGACGTACGTGCCGGTGGACGTGAGCGAGAGCGCCCTGACGGCCGCCGCTCAGGCGCTGGCCGTGGAGTACCCGCAGCTCGCCGTACACGCGGTGCTCTCCGACTTCACCGCCGGACCGGGCCTGCCGCCGGACGGCGGCCCCCGGCTGGTGGCCTTCCTCGGCGGGACACTGGGCAACCTGCTGCCGGCCGAGCGGGCCGAGTTCCTGGCCACGCTGCGCGGCATGGTCGAGCCCGGTGACTCGCTGCTGCTGGGCACCGACCTGGTGAAGGACCCGGCGGTGCTGGTGGCCGCGTACGACGACTCGGCCGGGGTGACGGCCGAGTTCAACAAGAACGTGCTGAACGTGCTGAACCGCGAGCTGGGGGCGGACTTCGACCCGGCGCAGTTCGAGCACGTGGCGCTCTGGGACGCCGGGCAGGAGTGGATCGAGATGCGGCTGCGCTCGCTCTGCGCGCAGACCGTCAAGATCCCGGCGCTGGACCTGCCGGTGCACTTCGAGGCCGGTGAGGAGCTGCGCACGGAGGTGTCGGCGAAGTTCCGCCGCGAGCGGGTCGCCGAGGAGCTCGCGGCGGCCGGGTTTCGGCTCTCGCAATGGTGGACAGACGAGGCCGGCAGGTTCGGGCTTTCACTGGCCGAACCGGTGTAGCCGGCTCCTAATGTTCAACACCTGAACGTAAGGATGCCGGGTCCTTACCAGTTTGAGCTTGCCGTATGGATTCATACGAACATATCTTGAACGCGCGTTGCGGCAACCCGGCCGCAAAGCGTTCATGCTATGCAGGCTCGATGTTGAGCACCGGGAGAGAAATTCCGTGACCGCCACCCAGTCGTCAGCCCGGCCCGGCCGGGCCCCCGGGGGTTCCGCCCCCGCACCCGAGCGCCTCGGCTTCGTCGTGTTCATCACGGCCGCCGCCGCCCTCGGCGGCTTCCTGTTCGGCTACGACAGCTCCGTGATCAACGGCGCGGTCTCCGGCATCCAGCAGAAGTTCGCCGTCGGCGACGGCGTGACCGGCCTGATCGTGTCCTCCGCGCTGCTCGGCTCGGCGGTCGGCGCGGCCCTGGCCGGGCGGTTCGCCGACCGCTACGGGCGGATCAGGGTGATGAAGACCGGCGCGGTCCTGTTCGGGGTCAGCGCGGTCGGCTCGATGCTGCCGTTCTCCGCCTGGGACCTCGCGCTGTGGCGGGTCCTGGGCGGGGCGGCCATCGGCATCGCCTCGGTGATCGCGCCGACGTACATCGCCGAGGTCGCGCCGGCCAGGTACCGGGGGCGGCTCGCGTCCTTCCAGCAGGCCGCGATCGTGCTCGGCATCGCGATCTCCCAGCTGGTCAACTGGGTGCTGACCGAATCGGCCGGCGGCGACACCCGCGGGCAGCTGCTCGGGCTGGAGGCCTGGCAGTGGATGCTCGGCGTCTGCGTCATCCCGGCCGCCGTGTACTTCGTGATGTCCTCGATGATCCCGGAGTCCCCGCGCTTCCTGATCTCGGCCGGCCGGCTCGCCGAGGCCCGCCAGGTGCTCGGCCAGGTCGAGGGCCCCGCCGCCGACACCGACGCCCGGATCACCGAGATCCAGGCACTGATCGCCTCCGACCACCAGCCGCGCTTCCGGGACCTGCTGGGCGGGCGCTTCGGGCTGCTGCCGATCGTCTGGACGGGCATCGGCCTGTCGGTGTTCCAGCAGCTGGTCGGCATCAACGTGATCTTCTACTACTCGTCGATCCTCTGGCAGTCCGTCGGCGTCGACCAGAGCAGCTCGCTGCTGATCAGCTTCTCCAGCTCGATCATCAACATCGTCGGCACGGTGATCGCGATCCTGCTGGTCGACCGGATCGGCCGCAAGCCGCTCGCCCTGGTCGGCTCGGCCGGTATGGCCGTCTCGCTCGGCGCCTGCGCCTGGGCGTTCTCCTCGGCCACCGGCAGCGGCGACAACGTCGCCCTCCCCGACCTGCAGGGCACCGTCGCACTGATCGCCGCCAACGCCTTCGTGCTGTTCTTCGCGTTGTCCTGGGGCGTGGTCGTCTGGGTGATGCTCGGCGAGATGTTCCCCAACCGGATCCGTGCCGCCGCGCTGTCGGTCGCCGCCTCCGCGCAGTGGATCGCCAACTGGGCGATCACCGTGTCGTTCCCGTCCATGGCGGGCTGGAACCTCTCGGTGACCTACCTGATCTACGCGCTCTGCGCGGCCGGATCGGTGTTCTTCGTGGCCCGGTTCGTGAAGGAGACCAAGGGCGTCCGGCTGGAGGACATGGGCTGACCACCGCCCGGACCGGCACGGCCCCCGCACCCTAGCGTCAATCGCCCGGGTGCGGGGGCCGATTCGTTCACTCTCTGCGGCCGGGCACACACATCCGGTACTCCTGGATCCGGGAGGGATGATTCTTGATCTTCAACCGGCTCCGCACCCGCACGCCCGCACCCCGCACGCCCGCGCCGACCGGCGCCTGCCCGTACGGCCACGGCGCACCGCCCGCACCGGCGCCCGCGCCCCCGCGCGCGCCGAGGCCCGCACCGTCGCCGCCCGGCTTCACCGACCCCGAGCAGGCCGCCGACTTCGTCCGGCAGTTCCACCGGGAGCGCCCCGGCGCCGGCGACCACCGGCCGCGGCTGCGCCAGGTGATGGACGAGATCGACCGCACGGGGACGTACGAGCACACCCCCGACGAGCTGGCCTTCGGTGCCCGGGTGGCCTGGCGGAACTCCGCGCGCTGCATCGGGCGGCTGTACTGGCGCAGTCTGGTCGTGCGCGACCTGCGCCGCCTCTCCTCGGCGGACGACATCGCCGAGGAGTGCTTCGAGCACCTGCGCCTGGCCACCAACGGCGGCCGGGTCCGGCCGCTGATCTCGGTGTTCGCCCCCGACCGGCCGGGCCGGCCGGCCCCGCGGATCCTCAACCAGCAACTGGTCCGGTACGCGGGCCACCCGGCCGGGAACGGCCGCTGGACGGGCGACCCGGCCGGGGCGCAGCTCGCGGCGCGCGCCCGCGAGCTGGGCTGGAAGTGCGGCGAGGAACGTTTCGACGTGCTGCCGCTGCTGGTGCAGGAACGGCCGGGGGCCCGGCCCGAGTGGTACGAGGTGCCGGACGACGCGGCGCTGGAGGTGGAGCTGACCCATCCGGACCACGGATGGTTCGCGGAGCTGGGCCTGCGCTGGTACGCGGTGCCGGCGATCAGCGACATGACGCTGGAGGTGGGCGGGGTCCGCTACCCGGCGGCGCCGTTCAACGGCTGGTACATGGGCACCGAGATCGGGGCGCGCAACCTGGCGGACGCGGACCGCTACGACCTGCTGGGCGAGGTCGCCGGGCGGCTGGGGCTGGACACCTCCTCGGAGCGGACGCTCTGGCGCGACCGGGCACTGGTGGAGCTGAACGTGGCGGTGCTGCACTCGTTCCAGGAGGCCGGGGTGACGATGGCCGACCACCACACCGAGTCGGAGCGGTTCATCAGGCACATCGCGCAGGAGAAGCGGCTCGGGCGCCCGACCCCGGCGGACTGGAGCTGGATCGTCCCGCCGGTCTCGGGCGGGCTGACGCCGGTCTACCACCGGTACTACGACCCGGTGGACGCCTCGGTGCGGCCGGCCTTCGTGGCCCGCGAGCCCTGGTGACCCGGGCCGGCGGCGGGCGGGTCAGCCCGGGCTGACCGTGCGGCGGTAACGGAGGTCGAGGCCGTCGAGGAGGGCTTCGAGGCCGGTCTCGAAAGCCCCCTCGTCGATGGAGGAGCGGTGCTCGGCGACCAGGTGGGCCTCGCCCAGGTGCGGGTACTCCTCGGCGTAGAGGCCGGCGTCGCCCGGGAACCCGGCGGCGAAGGAGGCGAGCGCCGAGCCGGTGACGAAGTAGCGCATCAGGGCGCCGATCCGGGTCGCCTGCCCGCGCGGCCAGCCGGCGTCGACCAGACAGCCGAAGACGGCGTCGGCCAGGCGCAGCGCGTTGGGCCGGCGCCCGGGGCCCTGGGCGAGCACGGGGACGATGCTGGGGTGGGCGGCGAGGGCGGCGCGGTAGGAGCGGGCCCAGTCGCGCAACGCGGTGCGCCAGTCGTCCGGCGCGTCGAACATGCTGAGGTCGACCTCGCCCATCACGGTGTCCACCACGGCGTCGAGCAGTTCGTCCTTGGTGGCGAAGTGGTTGTAGAGCGAGGGGCCGCTGACGGACAGCTCGGTCGCGAGGCGGCGGGTGGAGAGCGCGTCCAGGCCCTCGGCGTCGGCGAGCGCGAGCGCCGCCGTGACGATCCGGTCGCGGCTGAGCAGTGGCGTGCGCGGGCGGGCCATCGTCGCGTCCTCCAGTCGGGTGGGTCCGGCGGTCATTCTCGCAGGCGCCTCTTCACAGGCGGGCCCTGGCGGGTTAGAGTCCCAATAAACTTGCACCGCTAGTTTATTGGATGGACGCCGCATGAACCTGGAGCTCAGCGAGGAGCAGGCCGCCGTCCGCGCACTCGCCGCCGACTTCACCGACCGCGAGATCGCGCCGTACGCCGCCGACTGGGACCGCGCCGAGTCGGTGGACCGCGCGATCGTCCGCAAGCTGGGGGACGTCGGCTTCCTCGGACTGACCATCCCGGAGGCGTACGGCGGCAGCGGCGGCGACCACCTCGCCTACTGCCTGGTGCTGGAGGAGCTCGGCCGGGGCGACTCCGCCGTGCGCGGCATCGTCTCGGTGTCGCTCGGCCTGGTCGCCAAGTCCGTCAACGCCTACGGCAGTGAGGAGCAGAAGCGGTACTGGCTGCCCCGGCTCACCTCCGGGCAGGCGCTCGGCTGCTTCGCCCTGACCGAGCCCGGCACCGGGTCGGACGCCGCGAACCTCACCACCCGGGCGGTCCGGGACGGCGACCAGTGGCTGATCACCGGCTCCAAGATGTTCATCACCAACGGCACCTGGGCCGACGTCGCCCTGGTCTTCGCCCGCACCGGCGGCGACGACCCCGAGCGGGCCGGCCACCGGGGGATCACCGCCTTCCTGGTGCCGACCGGCCTTCCCGGCTTCACCCGCACCGAGATCCACGGCAAGCTCGGCCTGCGCGGCCAGGCCACCGCCGAGCTGTCCTTCGACTCCGTACGGGTGCCGGACAGCGCCCGGCTCGGCGCCGAGGGCAAGGGCTTCACGGTGGCGATGGCGGCGCTGGCCAAGGGCCGGATGTCGGTCGCGGCCGGCTGCGTCGGCATCGCGCAGGCCTGCCTGGACGCGGCGGTGAAGTACGCGACCGAGCGCGAGCAGTTCGGGAAGCCGATCGCCGCGCACCAGCTGGTGCAGGAGCTGATCTCCGACATCGCCGTCGACCTGGAGGCGTCCCGGCTGCTCACCTGGCGGGTGGCCGACCACATCGAGCGCGGGCTGCCGTTCGCCACCGAGTCCTCCGTCGCCAAGCTGTACGCGAGCGAGGCCGCCGTGCGCGCCGCCAACAACGCGCTCCAGGTCTTCGGCGGGTACGGCTTCATCGACGAGTACCCGGTCGGCAAGTACCTGCGGGACGCCCGGGTGATGACCCTCTACGAGGGCACCAGCCAGATCCACAAGCTGCTCATCGGCCGGGCCCTCACCGGCGTCAGCGCCTTCTGACATCTCGTACGACCTGTCCGACCGTCCTGTCATCCGACGTAGAGGAGCCCGACGAAGTGCGTCCCGTCTACTTCGCCGCCGCCCGCCGCACCCCCATCGGGAAGCTGCGCGGCGCGCTGTCCACCGTCCGACCCGACGACCTGTCGGCCGCCGTGCTGCGCGGGCTGCTCGACAGCGTCCCGCAGCTCGACCCGGCCCGGATCGACGACGTCTACTGGGGCGCCGCCAACCAGGCCGGCGAGGACAACCGCAACGCCGCCCGGATGGCCGTCCTGCTCGCCGGGCTGCCCGAGTCCGTGCCCGGTGCGACCGTCAACCGGCTCTGCGCCTCCGGCCTGGAGGCCATCACCACGGCGGCCCGGGCGATCGGCTGCGGCGAGGCGGAGATCGTGGTGGCGGGCGGCTGCGAGTCGATGAGCCGGGCGCCGTTCGTACTGCCCCGCCCGGACGAGGCGCTGCCGCACCGGATCGAGACGCACGACACCCGCCTCGGCTGGCGGCTCACCAACCCGCGGATGCACGAACTGCACGGAGTCCTCGGCATGGGCGAGACCGCCGAGGAGGTCGCGACCCGGTACGGGATCGGCCGCGAGCGGCAGGACGCGTTCGCACTGCGCAGCCACCGACTCGCGGCCACCGCCCGCAAGGACGGCCACTTCGACGCCGAACTGCTGCCGGTGCTGCGCCCGGACGGGGTGACGGTGAGCCAGGACGAGAGCATCCGGGAGGACACCACCAGGGAGCGGCTCGCACAGCTCAAGCCGGTGTTCCGGGCGGGGGGCACGGTCACGGCCGGCAACGCCTCGCCGATGAACGACGGCGCGGCGGCGCTGCTGCTGGTCAGCGAGGAGGTGCTGAACGAGCTCGACCTGGAGCCGCTCGGCCGGTACGCGGCCGGGGCGTCGGCCGGGGTCCACCCGGACGTGATGGGGATCGGCCCGGTGCCCGCCACCCGCAAGGTGCTCGGGCGGCTCGGCTGGAGCGTCGAGGACGTCGAGGAGGCCGAGTTCAACGAGGCGTTCGCCGCCCAGGCGCTGGCCTGCGTGGACCAGCTGGGCTTCGACCCCGAACTGGTCAACCCCTCGGGCGGGGCGATCGCGCTCGGCCACCCGCTGGGCGGCTCCGGCGCCCGCATCCTCACCACCCTGCTGCACCGGATGCGCCGCACCGGGGCGCACCGCGGCCTCGCCACCATGTGCGTGGGCGTCGGCCAGGGCAGTGCCGTACTCGTCGAATCCGTCTGAGGGAGAAGAAGGCCATGAGCAGGTTTTCCGGCAGGACCGCCGTCGTCACGGGCGCGGCGCAGGGCATCGGCGCTGCCACCGCACTGCGGCTCGCGGAGGAGGGCGCGACGGTCGCCGTGCTCGACCTGACCGCCGAGCGGGCGCGGGCGACCGTCGACGCCATCACCGCCAAGGGCGGCTCGGCGCGGGCGTACGGCTGCGACGTGGCGGACCACGAGGCCGTCGAGCGCGTCTTCGCGAGCGTGGTGGAGGAGCTGGGCGGGCTGCACATCCTGGTGAACAACGCCGGGATCACCCGCGACAACCTCCTCTTCAGGATGCCCAAGGCCGACTGGGACACCGTCCTGTCGGTCAATCTGACCAGTGCGTTCAACTGCGCGCAGGCCGCGCAGACCTACATGGTGCGGCAGAAGTACGGCCGGATCGTCTCGCTCAGCTCGCGCTCGGCCCTGGGCGCCCGGGGGCAGGCCAACTACGCCGCCGCCAAGGCCGGCATCCAGGGCCTGACGGCCACCCTGGCGATCGAGCTGGGCCCGTACAACATCAACGTCAACGCCGTGGCGCCCGGCTACATCGCCACCTCGATGACCGCGGCGACGGCCGAACGGGTCGGCTCCACGCCCGAGGACCACCAGGCCGAGGTCTCCGCCCGGACGCCGCTGCGCCGGGTCGGGCAGCCGGAGGAGATCGCGTCCGTGGTGGCCTTCCTGGTGAGCGAGGACGCCTCGTACGTCAGCGGGCAGACGCTGTACGTCAACGGCGGGGCACGCTGAAGCCGTCCGGGGTGAAGTCATCCGATCGGACCATGTGGTCGGACTGATGATCACTCAATTGGCTGGTCCAGGTGGTCCATTGCGGAACCCTGGGCCAGCCTTTACCTTGTCCGGTGGCCTGGAGCGGTCATACCAGCAGTACCAAATGACTATGGCATGATCATGCTCTGCTCGATGGGATGACCGGACCGACCCTCAAGGCCGGCCCCCTTCGTCCCAAGGAGTCCCATGGGCACCTCCCCCGCCACCGCGGGCACCCGCCGCTCCGCCACCGTCCGCGCCCTCGCGCTGCTCGCCGTCGGGGCCACCGCCCTGAGCGCCGGCAGCCTGGGCACGGCCGGCCCCGCCCGTGCCGGACACCGGCTGCCCGCCGTGCAGGTACGCCCCGCGTCAGCCGGCCACATCAACGCCGCCGCCCGGGTCGCACCGCTGCCGACCTCGCAGTGCGTCACCGAGATCGGCATCCACTGCTACTCGCCGCTCCAGTACCGCACCGCCTACAACCTCGGGCCGCTCTACCAGGAGGGCATCACGGGCAAGGGCCGGACGATCGTGATCGTCGACTCCTTCGGGTCCCCGACCATCCAGCACGACCTGGAGGTCTTCGACCGGCAGTGGGGCATCCCCGACACCCAGGTCGAGGTGGTCAAGTGGGGGAACGTCCCCGAGTTCGACCCCACCAACCCGGACCACACCGGCTGGGCCGGCGAAAGCACCCTGGACGTCGAGTACGCCCACGCCGTCGCCCCCGACGCCCACATCATCCTGGTCGAGACCGGCGTCGCCGAGACCGAGGGCGTCACCGGCCTGCCCGAGATGATGGACGCCGAGAGGGCCCTCATCAGGGCCGGCCGCGCCGACGTCATCTCGCAGAGCTTCGGTGCCACCGAGAACACCTTCCCGGGCTACGACCGGGGCGACTTCTCGTCGCTGACCGACCTGCGCTACGCCTTCGAGGAGGCCGCCGCGCACGACGTCACCGTCCTGGCCGCCTCCGGCGACGCGGGCGCCACCGACTACCAGGCCGACGGCGAGAACCTGTACCCGTACAAGGTCAACTCCTGGCCGTCCTCCGACCCGCTGGTCACCTCCGTCGGCGGCACCCAGCTGACCCTGGACGACAACGGCGGGCGCACCGCCCCCGACCGGGTCTGGCACGACGACTACGGCGCGGCCGGCGGCGGCACCTCCGGCGTCTTCGAGCGCCCCTGGTACCAGGCCGGCGCCGCCCGGGTGACGGGCAACCACCGTGGTACGCCCGACATCAGCATGAGCGCCGCGGTCGACGGCGCGGCGTGGACGTACGAGTCCTACGACCCGACCCGGGTGGGCTGGCACCTCACCGGCGGCACCAGCGAGGCCACGCCGATCTTCGCCGGCGTGGTCGCCCTGGCCGCCCAGCTGGCCGGCCACCGGCTCGGCCAGCTCAACTGGCGGATGTACGGGCTCAGCCTGGCACCGCCCCGGTTCAGCGGCATCGTCGATGTGACGGCCGGCGACAACTCCTGGGACGCGGTGACCGGCTACCAGGCTGCCAAGGGCTACGACCTGGCGTCCGGGCTCGGCACCATCGACGGCGCGCGCTTCGTGCACGCCGTCGCCGGGCGCTGACCGCACACCCGGCCCGGCATCCGGCCGGCGGGCCCCGGCCGGGTGGCGGTCAGCCACCCGGCCGGTCCCATAGGGTCATCACACTCGTCGTACCGTACGACCGTCAGTCCGCCGAGGGTGCGGCGGCCAGCTGGGCGAGATACCGCTCGGCCGCGCGGAGCTTGCGGCCGTCCGGGCCCGGCAGGTACGCCCTCAGCTCGATGATCTCCGGTGCCACCTTGAGCGCCTCCGCCCGGTCGGCGATCGCGCGCCAGCACGCCTCCGCGTTGGTCGCCGCCCGCTGGGTCTCCGGATGCTCCGCCCCCTCCGCGCGCAGCAGCACCAGCGCCACCTCCCGGTAGAGGTCGGCGGCCTCGCCCGCCCGCCCGGCCAGCCGCGACACGTGCGCCCGCACCTGCCGCACCTGGAGCACCGGCGCAGCCGTCGGCCCGTGCGCCGCCACCGTCTGCCGCTCCAGCTCCAGCGCCAGGTCGGCGGCCGCCTCGTGCTCGCCCGCGTCCGCGCTGCGCACGATCCGGCCGATCGCCTCACGGTAGTCGGCCGGCGCGGGCAGGCTGTCGGGCGCGGGCGGACTGTCGGGTGCGGGCAGGCTCGCGGGCGCGGCGGGCCCGTCCGTCGCCTTGCCCAGCACGACGCCCGGTGCGGCGGCGGGGAGCGGCAGCTCGGCCGTCGCCTCGGGGTCGGTGTCCTCCCGCTCCGGCGGCGTACCCTCCGGGCCGGGCTTGCGCAGGATGACGGTGCCGCCCGCCGGAGCGGGCCGCTCGGCCGGCGGTTCGGCCGCGGCCACCTTACGGAGGGTCACCCGCACTGCGGCGGCCGGCTCCACAGGCTCCGGAGCCTCGGCCTCCGGAGGCTCGACCTCCAGGGCTTCGACCTTCGGGGCTTGGATCTCCGGGGCCGCGGCCTCGGGGGCCTCGGCCTCCGGAGGCGTGGCGCTCTCGACCGCGGCCTCGGGGGCCGACGGCGGTGCGGCTGCCTTGGCGAGCGTCACCGCGGGCCGGGCCGGCTGTGGCGTGGCGCCGGGCTTGTCCAGGCTGACCTGCGGAGCCGCCACCGCCGCCGCACCGGGCTTGTCCAGCCGCACCCGCGGCGGCGCCGCCGCAGGAACGGGGGCCGGGGCCGCAGGCACGTCCCGCCGGACGACCGGACGGGGCTGCACCGCGACCGGGCGGGGGCCCTCGTACGGCACGGGTTCGACCGGCGCCCCGTCCGTCCGGCGGGCCGTGTTGCGGAAGACCGGCCGGTCGGGGGCGTGCGAGGTGAGGATCAGGACGTCCGGCCGCAGCACCGAGTACACCTGCTGGCGCAGCTGTTCGGGTGCGAGCACGGCGTCGGCGCCGGGCCGTCCGCCGTGCAGGGCCTCGATGAGGGCACGGGTGAAGGTGCCGATCTGCTCCGGGTCCGGGCTGACCACGGCCCACAGCGGTATGCCGTCGGCCAGCGGGGAGATCGTGCTCTGCAGTTGCGGCCAGGCGTGCTGGTCGGCGCTCAGGTCGGCGATCACCAGGGTCTGCCACTCCGGCGAGCGGTGCTGGAGTTCGGCGACGACGGCCTGCCACGGCAGGCCGTCCCCCGCTTTGGAGTCACGCAGCGTCAGGAAGAGCGCGCCGTCCCGCCGGTCGGCCACCAGGTGCCCGCCGAAGTGGACGAGCAGCGGGCCGGGGTGGCGCGAGGCCGCCCGGAGGTGGGCGAGGACGGTCTGCGGATCGTTGGCGCCCGGCAGGTGGACGGCGTCCACGGCATCCGCCGCGAGCAGCATCTGCGGCGAGACGGCCGCCAGCATCGCGGACAGCACCGGCGCCTGGTTCGCGCCACCGCGCCCCCAGGAGCGCCGACCTGACGCACCGTATCCACCCTCGACGACCAGGATCCGCCCGCGCGGCGCGGCCCCCAGGCCCCCGGGCGGGACCGGCGCGGACGGCGACTGCTGCTGGGGCTGCTGCTGGGGCTGGGGCTGCTGCGGGAGTGTCACGGGCAGCACGCTGGTCCATCCGGTGGACGGAGGGGGCACCGGGGGTGCGGCCGGAGCCGCGGGCGGGGCCGAGGGCGGCGGCGGCACCGCCCCGGCGGCCGGGTCCTGCTCGGGCGCGACGGGCGCGACGGGGGCGACGGGCGCGACGGGCGCGACCGGCGGCTCCCTGCGAACGGGCAGGTCGAACGGATTCGGGGCGTCGAACGGGCCTGGCCCGGCGAACGGATCCGGCCGGAGGGCGGGCCGCGGCGCGTCGAAGGGGTTCGCTCCGGTCACAACGTCCGCGCCGGCGCCGGCGACCTCGTCGGCAACGAAGTCGGTGACGAAGTCGCTGACGGCAACGGGGTCGTCGGCCTCGACCACGAGGGGCAGCGGCGCCGTACGCTCCGCGGCCGACACCTCGTCACCCTGGAACACCGGCATCCGCGTGGTCTCCTCGACGGCCGACGGCCCGTCGGACCGTCCTGCGCCGCTCCCCGGCACATCCGGGTACCCGGGAACAGCTGTTGCCTCCACCACCGCTGGTCACCACCCCGCCCCGCCGCTCCCGCGACGTCAGCCCGTACACCGTGGTGCCGGTCCATCACTCCCGATCTCGCCACCCTACGGTGTCGCGGCGCGGCCCATCCAGGCCGGGGGCGCGATGCGCGTCCGGCCGGCCTCGCTCCGGCGCTCGCGGTACGGTCCTGCCATGCCTCGCTCGAACGACACCGGAACGCACCGGCAGCCCGTGACCGCGGACGACCTCGACCTGGCCGTCCGGCTCGCCGTCGCCACCCTGCGGGACGCACCCGATGCGGCTTGGGACCGCAACGCCGGTTCGCTGGAGTGGGACTGCTGGGAGACCGCCGAGCACCTGAGTGACGACCTGTTCGCGTACGCCGCCCAACTGGGCCCCCGGCAACCGCCCCTGGAGGGCGAGGTGCCCTTCCTCTGGGAGCCGCGCAGGCCCGGCGGCCCCGCGAACGCCATCCATGCCGACCGGACGGCCGGCCCGGCCGGGCTGTTGCAGGTGCTGGAGGCGAGCGGCGCGCTGCTCGTCGCGATGGCCCGCACCACGGCCCCGCAGACCCGGGCCTACCACGGCTACGGCGTCTCGGACCCGGAGGGCTTCGCGGCGATGGGCCTGGTGGAGACCCTGGTCCACACCCACGACCTGGCCGAGGGCCTGGGCCTCGACTGGGACCCGCCCGCCGGTCTCTGCTCGCGCGTCCTCGCCCGCCTGTTCCCGGACGTCCCGCAGGACACCGACCCCTGGCCCACCCTGCTGTGGGCCACCGGGCGCGGCGAACTGGCCGGGCGCCCCCGCCGCACCTCCTGGCGCTGGTACGGCGAGCCCAGGCCGTAGTTGCGGGCCGCCCTCAGCCCAGGTCGAGGGTCCAGTGGTTGGTCCGCAGCAGCCGGCCGGCGAACTCCACCTCCTGTTCGCCGACGAAGGTGAAGCCCAGCGAGCGGCAGATGCCGTTCGACGGGGCGTTCGGCACCCCCGGGAAGGCGTGCACCAGCCCCCAGCGGCCGTCCTCGCGGGCCAGCTCCAGGAGGGAACGCACCGCATCCCTTCCGAAGCCGCGTCCCTGGAACTCCGGCAGCACCATCCAGCCGACCTCGGAGACCGGTTCCCCGTCGGAGCCGTCGTCGGCGTCGTGCTGCCACAGGGAGACCTGGCCGGCCACCACCTGCGGTGCGGCTTCGTCCGGCACGATCATCTTGATCCACCAGATGCCCGCCGCCGCCTGCTCCACGTCCAGTCGGACCTTCGCCTCGATCCCCTCCCGGGGGAGCGGGCCGCCCAGTTCCGCCATCATGACCGGGTCGCAGCGCATCCGGACATAGGCGTCGAGGTCACCGAGCCCGACATCACGTAGCAGGACCATCCGCTCTCCTCCTTGGACCTTCGAGCTTCCAGCTTCGCGCTTCGCCGCACGCCCTACGGCGGGATCACCTTCGCAGTACCGCACGCCTGCCGGCCCGTCCTTGCCGGGCTCAGGGGGTGAGCAGCCGGCCGCGCAGTGCCGTCACCAGGTCGTCGTCCACGCCGAGGGCCTCGACGGCGTAGCCGTGCACCGAACCGTAACGCGTGTTCAGGCCGGCCAGGAAGAGCTGCATGATCTCGGCCGGGGCACGCCCGTAGCCGGGCCAGCTGAGGGTCAGGTCGGGGTAGCCGGCGTGCCAGTCGGCGACCAGGCGTCCGGTCGCGAGTTCGGTCAGGGTGAAGTCGGCGACGAGGTCGTCCTCGTGCACCCCCAGCAGGGCGAGGACCAGCGCGGCCAGCAGGCCGGTGCGGTCCTTGCCGGAGTGGCAGTGGAACACCAGGGGAGCCGTGTCGTCGGCGATGATCTCCAGCGCGCGCCGGATCTCCTTGACGCCGTCGTGGGCGACCTCGGTGTACTTGTCCGCCAGGAAGCGTCCCGGCTCGACGTCCGGGGCCAGGCCCGCCTGGTCGTACGGCCGGTGTTCGATGCTCAGATTGTGGTAGGCCAGACCCTGCTGCTCCGGAACGCGGCCGCTGCGTTCGATCTCCCAGGGATACCTGAGGTCGATCACGGTGCGGACGCCCAGCGCGAGGAAGTCGTCGCGGTCCTGGCCCTGGAGCTTGGCCAGCGAGTCGGAGCGGAACAGTCGCCCCCAGCGCACCGTACGGCCGTCGGCAGCCCGGTAGCCGCCCAGGTCACGGAAGTTGTGCAGACGCTCGAACGGGATGTGTCTCCTCATACGGAGCACCCTACGACCTGCCGCACCGGCCCCGACGGCAACGGGGCCCGGCCGCGCGGCCGGGGCCGCGGCCACTCCGCACGGTCACTCCGCACGGTCACTCCCCCGCCGTCACTCCCCGCTGGCCACGAGTTTGAGCTCGTGGAGCGACTCCCGCAGGAACTCCGCCAGGGTGCGTTCCCCGCTGTCGCCGACCCACCGCTCGAACCCGATCTTGAAGACGGCGATGCCCGCCTCCGCGGTGAGGCTCGCGGCAGGCTCCTTGACGCCGCGTCGGCGCAGGGTGGCGGCGAGCGCCGCGGACAGTGACGCGAGTTTGATCAGCTCGCGCTCGCGCAGCTCCGCGTTCGCCGTGATGACGGCCTGGCGCTGCCGGGCGAAGTCCTGGCGCTCCAGGAAGAAGGCGGCCACCGTCTCCAGGGTCGCGGCCATCGCGTCGATCGGCGCGGCCGTCGCCGGTGTGGCGGCGAGGGTGTCCACGAAGGCCTGCTCCAGCGCGGGCGAACCCCCGAACAGCACCTCGCGCTTGTCGGCGTAGTGCCGGAAGAACGTCCGCTCGGTGAGCCCCGCGCGTTCGGCGATCTGCGCGGCGGTGGTCTGTTCGAACCCGCGCTCGCGGTAGAGGTCCAGCGCCGCCTGCTCCAGGCGCCCGCGCGCGTTCGGCTCCCATCGACTCATGGCCCGATCCTACGCGATGACAGTCGCTGACATCAGTGCTACGGTCGATGACAGTCACTGACATCGATTCCCTCGCCGGGCGTCCAGTGCTCCGGCACCGCCGGCACCGCCGGCACCCCGGCACGCCGCGGCGAGGACGGTCGACCTACCCGGAGGTTCTCCTCATGCGCGTGTTCATCACCGGCGCGTCCGGCTGGATCGGTTCAGCCGTCGTGCCGGAGCTCATCGGCGCCGGCCACCAGGTCGTCGGGCTCGCCCGCTCGGACGCCTCGGCCGCCGCCCTCGCCGAAGCCGGCGCCGAGGTGCGCCGCGGCACGCTCGACGATCTCGACACCCTGCGCAGCGCGGCCGCCGAGTCCGACGGCGTGATCCACCTCGCCTTCAAGCACGACATCGCGTTCAGCGGTGGTTTCGAGAGCGCCGCCGACGCGGACCGGCTCGCCATCGACACCTTCGGCGAGGCCCTCGCCGGCTCCGGCCGCCCGTTCGTCATCGCCTCGGGAACGCTCGGCCTCGCGCCGGGGCGGGTCGTGACGGAGCAGGACGGCCAGGCCGACGGCCGGGCAGGTGCCCACCTGACCGGCGGCCCGGCCAGGCGGATGGCCAACGCGCACGCGACGACCGCCCTCGCCGACGTCGGCGTCCGCTCCTCGGTCGTCCGGCTTCCGCCGACCGTGCACGGCGACGGCGACCACGGCTTCCTCGCCACCGTGGTGGCCATCGCCCGGGAGAAGGGCGTCTCCGGCCACATCGGCGACGGTGCCAACCGCTGGCCCGCCGTGCACCGGTCCGACGCGGCACGTCTCTTCCGCCTGGCGCTGGAGAGCGCACCGGCCGGCTCCACGCTGCACGCGGTCGCGGACGAGGGCGTGCCGATCCGCACCGTCGCCGAGGTGATCGGACGCCACCTCGGCCTGCCCGTGGCCCCGGTCTCCCCCGACGACGCGCCCGGCCACTTCAGCTGGCTGGCCGGCTTCCTCGGCATGGACGGCCCCGTCTCCAGCGCGCACACCCGCGAGCTGCTGGGGTGGCAGCCGGCCGGGCCCGGGCTCGTCGAGGACCTCGACCAGGGCCACTACTTCGCCGGGGCATCCGCCTGAGCAGCCGCGCGGGGTGGCACCGCCGGAGGCCGGCGG
>NZ_JBHUWW010000049.1:0-55189 GCF_042669755.1 Kitasatospora sp. NPDC057223
CAGGAGGCCACCCGAGCGATTCGGGTGGCCTCCCCACGGCCGTCGCCGTATCTCCGGCGGCCGGTGGTGACACGGCGGCAGACGCCGGGTCAGGGGCGCAGCCGCAGGCCGCGCGGGGTCGGGTGGAACCCGGCCTCCTCCAGTGCCGCGCCCAGCGGCGAGGTCAGGGCGGGCTCCCCGTTGGCGCGCTCCACCGTCACACTGCCGAGCGCACCGTCGCGGACGGCTCCGGCCAGTGCCCGGGCGGCCAGCTCGCGGGTGGCGGTGTCCTCGGGCCAGGCCAGCAGGGACTTCCCGCCGCGCTCCACGTACAGCGCCAGCTCGCCGTCCACCAGGACGACCAGGGCGCCGGCCTTGCGGCCGGGGCGGTGCGCGCCGGCCGCCCGCCGGCCGTCCTCCGGGGCGGCCGGGGCCTCCGGCCAGGGCAGGGCGGCGCCGTAGGCGTTGGCGGGGTCGGCGGCGGCCAGCACGAGCAGCTGCGGCGGCTCGCCGCCCGGGCTGCCGGGCCACTCGGTCGCGCGGGTGCGCTCCAGGCGGCTGCTGACGGCGCGCAACCGGTCGGCCGCGCCCTCCATGGCGAACTGCGCCCCGCCGAGCCCCTCCACGAAGTACCCGCGGCGGGCCCGGCCGCGCTCCTCCATCGCGGCGAGCACCCGGTACACCCCGGCGAAGCCGCCGGGGACGCGCTCGGCGGCCACCGTGCCGCGGGTCAGCAGGCCGTGCCGGTCGAGCAGGCTCTGCGCGCGGGCGGTCGCCCGGACGGTCGGGTCGGTGGCGAAGCCCGGTAGCAGCGACCACCGCCCGGCCACCGTCGGCGGCCCCGTCCGGACGCCGCCGGGGGCCACCCGGCCCAGCCCCCGCCCCGCGCCGCCGTACCGGCCGCGCGGTGTGCCGCGGGGCGCCCGGTGCGCGGTGGCGCCCGCCGTCCGGCCCGAGCCGAGCAGGGCGCGCAGCGGGGCGAGGGTGTCGTTGGTGACGTACCCGGCCCAGAGGAGGTCCCAGAGGGCCTCGACGATCCCGGCCTCCGGCACGGGGGCGGCGCCCGGCCCGTCCGGCCCCCCGGCCTGGACCCGCTCGGCCAGCTGACGGAAGAACAGGCCGTACCCGCCCGCCAGGGCCTCCAGCAGCGCGCTGTGCACGGGCGTCAGGGAGAGCGGGACGGGCTCGGGGCGCAGCAGGTGCGAGTTCTCGGCGAGATGCAGGCTCACCCAGCCGTCCTTGCCGGGCAGGGCGCCGGCGCCGGACCAGCTGATCTCGCCCGCCGCCGTCAGCTCGTCCAGCATCGCGGGGTGGTAGTCCGTCAGCCGGGCCGGCAGGACGAGCTTCTCCAGCGCGGAGGCGGGCAGCGCCGTGCCCTGCAACTGCTCGACCACCCGGACCAGGCCGTCCGGGCCGCGCAGGCGGTGTCCGGCCAGGTGCTGCCACTGCGGGAGGAAGGCGGCCAGTGCGCGCGGCGGCACCGCCTCGACCTCCTGGCGCAGCGCCGCCAGTGAACGCCGGCGCAGCCGGCGCAGCACCTCGGCGTCGCACCACTCCACGGTGGCGGTGTGGCCCTCCACCGGACGGAACTCGCCCTGGACGAGGCGGCCGGCGGCGGTCAGCCGCTGCAGGCAGCCGGTGACGACCGCCGACCCCAGGCCGAACCGGCCGGCCGCCTCGGGGGCGGTGAACGGCCCGTGGGTGCGGGCGTAGCGGGCCAGCAGGTCGCCCAGCGGGTCCTTCACCGGCTCGGTGAAGGCCTCGGGGACGCCGACCGGCAGCGGGGTGCCCAGCGCGTCCCGCAGGCGTCCGGAGTCCTCGATCGCGGCCCAGCGCGGCTCGCCGCCGATCCGGACCTGGACGGCCCGGCGGGACGCCTCCAGTTCGAGTGCCCAGAGCGGTTCGGCGCCCCTGGCCGCCAGCTCGGCCTCGCCCAGCGGGCCGAGCAGCCGCAGCGCGTCGGCGACTCCCTCGGCGTCCTTGATCCGGCGCTCGGGGGTGAGGCGCTGGAGCTCCGCCTCCAGTTCGGCGAGCACCGCTGGGTCCAGCAGTTCGCGCAGTTCGGCCTGGCCGAGCAGCTCCGACAGCAGCCGGGAGTCGAGTGCGAGGGCGGCCGCGCGGCGCTCGGCGAGCGGTGAGTCGCCCTCGTACAGGAACTGCGCGACGTAGCCGAACAGCAGTGAGCGGGCGAAGGGGGACGGCTCGGGGGTGGTGACCTCGACCAGGCGGACGGCGCGGGACTCCAGATCGCTCATCAGCTCGACCAGCCCGGGCACGTCGAAGACGTCCTGGAGGCACTCGCGGACGGCCTCCAGGACGATCGGGAAGGAACCGTACTCGGAGGCGACCTCCAGCAGCTGTGAGGCGCGCTGGCGCTGCTGCCAGAGCGGTGTGCGCCGGCCCGGGCTGCGCCGGGGGAGCAGCAGGGCGCGGCCGGCGCACTCGCGGAAGCGGGAGGCGAACAGGGCGGAGCCGCCGACCTGGTCGGTGACGAGCTGTTCGATCTCGCCGGAGTCGAACAGCGCGGCGTCGGCGCCCACCGGTGCCTCGTCCGCCCCGCTGCCCGGGTTCCCGGCGGCGGGGGCGGACGGGCCGGCCGGGGCGGCGAAGTCGAAGTCGGCGGAGAGCAGGTCGGCGTCCGGCAGGCGCAGCACGATGCCGTCGTCGGCGTGCATGACCTGTGGGTCCAGCCCGTGCTTCTCGCGCAGCCGGGCGCCGATGGCCAGCGCCCAGGGCGCGTGCACCTGGGCACCGAAGGGCGAGTGGATGACGATCCGCCAGTCGCCCAGCTCGTCGCGGAAGCGCTCGACCACGATGGTCCGGTCGTCGGGCAGGTGGCCGCAGGCGGCGCGCTGCTCGGCGAGGTAGCTGAGCAGGTTGCCGCAGGCCCAGTCGTCCAGGCCGGCCGCCCGGAGGCGCTCGGTGGCCCGCTCCGGGTCGAGCGTGCCCAGCTCCCGTACGAAGGCGCCGAGCGCCCGGCCGAGCTCCAGCGGGCGCCCGAGGGTGTCGCCCTTCCAGAACGGGAGCCGGCCGGGCACCCCGGGGGCGGGGGTGACCAGCACCTTGTCGTGGGTGATCTCCTGGATCCGCCAGGAGGTGGTGCCGAGGGTGAAGACGTCGCCGACCCGGGACTCGTAGACCATCTCCTCGTCCAGCTCGCCGACCCGGCCGCCGCCCTTCTTCCCCGTCTTCGAGTCGGATGCACTGGTGCCCGCGATGAAGACGCCGAACAGGCCGCGGTCGGGGATCGTGCCGCCGGAGGTGACGGCGAGCCGCTGGGCGCCGGGCCGGCCGGTGACCGTGCCGGCGACGCGGTCCCAGACCAGGCGCGGGCGCAGCTCGGCGAAGGCGTCCGAGGGGTAGCGCCCGGCGAGCATGTCGAGCACCGCCTCGAAGGCGGACTGCGGGAGGGCGGCGAACGGCGCGGCGCGGCGGACGAGGGCCAGCAGGTCGTCGACCGCCCAGGTGTCCAGCGCGGTGATCGCGACGAGCTGCTGGGCCAGCACGTCGAGCGGGTTGCGGGGGATCCGCAGCGCCTCGATCCGCCCGGCCCGCATCCGCTCGGTGACCACGGCGGACTGCACGAGGTCGCCCCGGTACTTGGGGAAGAACACGCCCCGGGAGACGGCGCCGACCTGGTGCCCGGCCCGGCCGACCCGTTGCAGGCCGGAGGCGACCGAGGGCGGGGACTCGACCTGCACGACCAGCTCGACGGCGCCCATGTCGATGCCGAGCTCCAGGCTGGAGGTGGCGACCACGGCGGGCAGCCGGCCGGCCTTCAGCTCCTCCTCCACCAGGGCGCGCTGCTCCTTGGACACCGAGCCGTGGTGCGCGCGGGCCAGCACCGCGGGGGCGCCCCGGGCGGCCCCGGAGCCGCCCATCAGCTCGGCCGGCGCATGCGCCTCGGTGAGCGCCGCGCCCTCGGCGCGTTCGAGGGCGATCTCGTTGAGGCGGTTGCAGAGCCGCTCGGCCAGCCGGCGGGAGTTGGCGAACACGATCGTCGAGCGGTGCGCCTGGACGAGGTCGACGATCCGCTCCTCGACGTGCGGCCAGATCGAGTTCTGCCGGGCCGGGTCGGCGCCGGACCCGGCGTCGGAGCCCGGGCCGGCCGGGGCGGCGGGCAGGTCGGCCAGGTCGGCGACGGGGACGACGACGGAGAGGTCGAAGCGTTTGGCCGAGGCGGGCTGGACGATCGCGGCGCCGCGCTGCGGGCTCACGTAGCGCGCGACCTCCTCCACCGGGCGGACGGTGGCGGAGAGGCCGATCCGGCGTGCGGGGCGCTCCAGCAGCTCGTCGAGCCGCTCCAGGCTGAGCGCGAGGTGGGCGCCGCGCTTCGTCCCGGCGACGGCGTGCACCTCGTCCAGGATCACGGTGTCGATGCCCCGCAGGGCGTCCCGGGCGGCCGAGGTGAGCAGCAGGAACAGTGACTCGGGGGTGGTGATCAGGATGTCCGGCGGGTGGGTGGCGAAGCGCCGCCGGTCGGCCGCGGGGGTGTCGCCCGAGCGGATGCCGACCTGGACGTCCGGCTCCGGCAGCCCGAGCCGGACGGAGGCCTGGCGCAGCCCGGCGAGCGGGGCCCGCAGGTTGCGCTCGACGTCGACCGCCAGCGCCTTGAGCGGCGAGATGTAGAGGACCCGGCAGCGGCGCCTGGGGTCGGCCGGGGGCGGGGTGCTGCTCAGGTGGTCGAGGGCGGAGAGGAACGCGGCGAGCGTCTTGCCCGAGCCGGTGGGGGCGACGACCAGGACGTCGGTGCCCTGCCGGATCGCGCGCCAGGCCTCGGTCTGTGCGTCGGTCGGGGCGGTGAAGGCACCGGTGAACCAGGCCCGGGTGGCCGGGGCGAAGCCGGCCATCGGGTCGGGCGCGGCAGCGTCGGTCGGGGCGGCGGGCTGCTGGTCGGGGGTGCGGGGCGCCATGCCCCCATGGTGCCGGGTGTCACTGACAACGGGCTGGTGCGGCGGGGCGGGCGAGGGGCGGCACCGGGCCGGTCCGCCCGGTCCGCCCGGGTGCCGTAGCCGAAAAGGACAAAAGTGATAATCGGCTTCTATCGTGATAAATCAGACCCATGACCCGGGCGGGGCCGAGGAGCGGAGACCGGCGAGATGGAGCAGGTCAGGCAGACCGGCGGCGGTTCGAGGTCGCGCAGGGGCCCGCTGCGGGTCCTGCTGGGCATGCTGCTGACCGCCCTCGTCCTCGGCGGCGCCGTCCCGTACGTCGCCGGCCCCGGCCGCTCCTATCTCAGCTACCTGGTGCTCGCCGACCGCACCGACGGCCAGGGCACGACCCTGGCCGCCGCCGAGTCCCGCGCGGCCGGCGGGGAGGTCGTGCAGGACTACCCGCAGATCGGCGCCGTCCTGGTGTACGCCACGGACGGCTTCGCCGACAGCGTCCGGCTCCGGCCCGGGATCGCCGCCGTCGGCGCCACCAGGACCGCCCCCGTCCCCGGCCCGCCCCGCCCGCTCGGCGGCGCCGGGGACTTCCTGGCCGGCACCGCCGCGGACCGGGTGAGCGCCGCCGACCGGGCCACCGGCGCCGGCCCGGCCCCGGGCACGAGCGCCGCCGAGAGCGGCGACGACTCCACCGCGACGGTGCCCGACCCCGGCGAGCAGGACGGCTGGAACATCGCGATGCTCGGCAGCGCCGCCCGCCCCGGCGCGGACACCTCCACCGCGCTGCTGCGCACCCCGACGGCCGACCGCGGTGTGCCCGACCCCGAGCAGCTGCGCAAGGTGATGGTGGCGGTGCTCGACTCCGGCGTCGACGACACCCACCCCGACCTGCGCAGCGCCGTCGACCCCAAGAGCTCCGCCTCCTGCGCCGACGGCCGCCCCGACGCGCGCTCCGGCGCCTGGCGTCCCGACCCGGGCGTCAACGAGAGCGGTCACGGCACCCATGTGGCCGGGATCGTCGGCGCCGCCCGCGACGGCCACGGCGTCATGGGGGTCGCCCCGGGCGTGCGGATCGGCGCCGTCCGGCTGCTCGGTCCGCTCGGCCAGTACTACGCCGAGAACATTGTCTGCGGGATGCTGTGGGCCGCCGACCACGGCGCCAAGGCGATCAACAACAGCTACTTCGCCGACCCCTGGAAGTACAACTGCCCCGACGAGCCGGACCAGGCCGCCGAGGTCATGGCGGTGGCCAGGGCGGTGGACTACGCCCGCGCGAAGGGCGCCGTGGTGGTCGCCTCGGCCGGCAACGACGGCCAGGACCTGGGCGCGGCCCGCACCGACGAGCGCAGCCCCAACGACCGGACCTCCGGGCCGGCCCTGAGCCGCCACCTGGGCGTCGAGTGCATCCGGCTCCCCGGCGAACTGACCGGCGTGGTGACCGTCACCTCGGTCGACCGCGACGGCCGGCCGTCCGGCTACACCAACTTCGGCCGCGGCCGGGTCTCGCTGGCCGCGCCCGGCGGCGACCCCGACGGCGGCGCCGAGAGCGCGATCGTCTCCGACTGGCCGGACGGGCAGTACACCGCGCTGGCCGGCACCTCGATGGCCGCCGCCCACGTGACCGGCGCCGTCGCCGTCGCGGCCGTCCTGCACCCCGACTGGGGCTCCGACCGGCTGGCCGCGCTGCTGGCCGGCACGGCGGCCGCCGCCTGCCCGCCGGTGGCCAGGGGATGCGGCGACCGGCAGTACTACGGCGCCGGCGTCGTCACCCTGCCGCACTGAGCGCCGGGGGCCGGTCCGGGATAATGGGCGCATGAGGCTGACCGAGTTCTGGCGACGGATGTACGAGCACTTCGGCGAGGTGTATGCGGAGTCCTTCGCGTCCGACCACCTGATGAGCGAGCTCGGCGGGCGGACGGTGCGCCAGGCGCTGGAGGCCGGCTGGGAGGCCAAGGACGTCTGGCGGGTGGTCTGCGAGACCCAGGGCGTGTCCGCGCTGCTGCGCTGACGCACCGGCGGCGGCGCGCTGACCGGCGGCGACCCACCGGGGCCGGGGCCGGGCGTTTGCCACCGGCGGCATGGGCGAGACTGTGCGAGTGGTAAGCAGCCCAGAATCCCAGAAATCGGACACCCCGCCCGAGGCGCCCGCGGCGCCCCCCGGCCCGGACGCCGGGCCGCCGCCACCCTCCCGGCCGGAGGGCCTGCGGGCCCTCGGCGGCCGGAGCGGCGCGATGCCGCGCTGGCTGCCCCGCGCGATGGTGCTCGCTCTGGTACTGCTGGGGCTCTTCAAACTGGCCGACTGGGCCTTCCACCAGCTGATCGACCTGTTCGTGATGCTGCTGGTCGCGTTCTTCCTCTCGCTCGCGCTGGAGCCCGCCGTCGACCGGATGGCGGCCCGCGGGATACGCCGCGGCCTCGGCACCTTCCTGGTGTTCGTCGCGGTGGCGGTGGCCATCGTGGGGTTCCTGACGGCGCTCGGGACGCTGCTGGTGGACCAGGTGGCGAAGATCGCCGGAGACCTGCCGCACCTGGTCGACGACCTGATCCACTGGATCAACCAGACGTTCCACCAGGATCTCTCGCTGGACGAACTGCGCAAGCGGCTCCTGAAGGACTCCGGGAGCATCGAGACGTACGCCCAGCAGGCCGCCGACAACATCTGGGGCGTCTCCAGCACCCTGATCGGCGGGCTCTTCCAGGCCTTCACGGTCGGCCTGTTCACCTTCTACTTCACCGCCGAGGGCCCGCGGGTGCGCCGCACCGTCTGCTCGCTGCTGCCGCCCGCCGTGCAGGGCGAGGTCCTGCGGGCCTGGGAGATCGCGCTCGCCAAGACCGGCGGCTACCTCTACTCCCGGGCCCTGCTCGCGATCGTCTCGGCGGCGGCGCACTGGATCATGTTCGCGGTGCTGGACCTGCCGTACGCGGCCGCGCTGGCGGTCTGGGTCGGGGTGATGTCGCAGTTCGTGCCGACCATCGGCACCTACCTCGCGGGCGCGCTGCCGGTGTTGGTCGCGCTGACGGTGCAGCCGGTGGACGCGCTCTGGGTGCTCGCGTTCGTGGTGGTCTACCAGCAGATCGAGAACTACCTGCTGCACCCGAGGATCACCGCGCGGACGGTGGACGTGCACCCCGCGGTGGCCTTCGGCTCGGTGATCGCCGGCGCCGCGCTGCTCGGCGCCGTGGGCGCGCTGATCGCCATCCCGGCGGCGGCCACCCTGCAGGGCTTCGTCGGGACGTACGTCCGCCGCTACGAGGTGGCGACGGACCCGCGGATCGACCGGGGCGAGCAGCGCCGGGCGGCCCGCTGGGAGCGGCGCCGGCAGACGGCGCGCCGGTTGCGGTCGATGGTGGGCGGCGGCGCCGACCGGGACGATTCCGCAGGCGGGGGGCCTGATGGCGGTGGCGGCAAGGGTTGACGGCGGTGGCGGCAGGGAGTAGGGCCTTGCGTTTCCGCTTGAATCGAACATATGTTCTTTGTACTGTCCGGCGGTGACTTCTCCACAGGTGGAGCCCGGTCGGGGCCGATTGTCAGTGGGACGCGCTAGCGTCGAGGACGATGAAGCGCACAGCACAGAACCCGAGGGTGGAAGCCATGGCAGGCACGGACCGCGAGAAGGCTCTTGAGAACGCCCTCGCCCAAATTGAGCGGCAGTTCGGCAAGGGATCGGTGATGCGCCTCGGCGACCAGTCCCGCGCCCCGATCGACGTGATCCCGACCGGATCCACGGCCCTGGACGTCGCGCTCGGCGTCGGCGGCCTGCCGCGCGGCCGGGTCGTCGAGATCTACGGCCCCGAGTCCTCCGGCAAGACCACGCTGACCCTGCACGTGGCGGCCCAGGCCCAGAAGCTCGGCGGCACGGTCGCCTTCGTGGACGCCGAGCACGCCCTCGACCCGGAGTACGCCAGGAAGCTCGGCGTCGACACCGACGCCCTGCTGGTCAGCCAGCCGGACACCGGCGAGCAGGCGCTGGAGATCACCGACATGCTGATCCGCTCCGGCGCCGTCGACCTGATCATCATCGACTCCGTCGCGGCGCTCGTCCCCCGCGCCGAGATCGAGGGCGAGATGGGTGACTCGCACGTCGGCCTGCAGGCCCGCCTGATGAGCCAGGCGCTGCGGAAGATCGCGGGTGCGCTGAACCAGTCGAACACCACGGCGATCTTCATCAACCAGCTGCGCGAGAAGATCGGCGTCATGTTCGGCTCGCCCGAGACCACCACCGGTGGCCGTGCGCTGAAGTTCTACGCCTCCGTGCGCCTGGACATCCGCCGGATCGAGACGCTGAAGGACGGCACCGACGCGGTCGGCAACCGCACCCGCGTCAAGGTCGTCAAGAACAAGGTGGCCGCGCCGTTCAAGCAGGCCGAGTTCGACATCCTCTACGGCCACGGCATCAGCTGGGAGGGCGGCCTGATCGACATGGGTGTCGAGAACGGCTTCATCCGCAAGGCCGGCGCCTGGTACACCTACGAGGGCGACCAGCTCGGCCAGGGCAAGGAGAACGCCCGCAACTTCCTGCGTGACAACCCGCAGCTCGCCGAGGAGATCGAGAAGAAGATCAAGGAGAAGCTCGGCATCGGCCCGAAGACCGAGACTCCGGCGGAGGGCGCCCCGGCCCCGGCTGCCGACGCCGCCGAGGGCACTGCCAAGCCGATCACCGCGACCGCCGCCAAGACGACCGCGGCCAAGAAGACGGCGGCGGCCGCCAAGGCCTGATCCGTCGATGCAAGGCAGCGAGGAGTACGAGCCCCGTCCCGGGGCCGGCGGCAGAGCGCCGGCCCCGGGGGAGGCGGGCCCGGCCGACGGCCGGGGCCCGGCCCACCGGTGCGCGAACGGCATCGGCGGCGCCGCGGCGCAGAGCCCGGAAGCCTTCCTCACCCCCGCCTCCGAGCTGCCCGGCGGGCGCCGCCGGCGCCGCTCGGCGCTGTGGGAGGAGAGCGGCGACCCGGCCTTCGCGGGCGGCGCGAGCGGTCCGGCGGCAGCGGAAGCCGCCGACGGGCCCGGCCGGCGCCGCGGCGGCCGGGAGCGCGGCCGCCGGCAGGCGGGCACCGAACGGCCCGGGCGCGGCAACCCGCCCCCGGAGGAGAGTGACCCGGCGGCGCGGGCCCGCGACATCTGCCTGCGGCTGCTCACCGGCACGGCCAAGACCCGCAAGCAGCTCGCCGACGCCCTGCGCAAGCGCGAGATCCCGGACGACGTGGCCGAACAGGTGCTGACCCGGCTGGAGGAGGTCGGGCTGATCGACGACGCGGCCTTCGCGGACGCCTGGGTCGAATCCCGGCACGCGGGCCGGGGGCTGGCCCGCCGCGCCCTGGCCCAGGAACTGCGGACCAGAGGCGTGGCCGGCGAGCTGGTCGAACAGGCGGTGGCCCAGGTCGACGCCGAGGACGAGAGCGTCTCGGCCCGCGCCCTGGTCGACCGCAAGCTGCGCGCGACCCGTGGGCTGGAGCGCCAGGCGAGGACGCGTCGGCTGGTCGGCATGCTGGCCCGCCGCGGCTACTCGGAGGGGCTGGCCTACCGGGTCGTCCGGGAGGCGCTGGCCGAGGAGTCCGGCGAGGGCGGCGAGCACGACGAGCCCGGTGGGTGGTGATGCCGCGTCAGGCGGATTCGAAGTCAACTCTCGATCGCATCTTGACCCTTTCGTAACCTGCGCCTAGCCT
The DNA here is from genome assembly GCF_042669755.1 of Kitasatospora sp. NPDC057223. Classification (NCBI taxonomy): domain Bacteria; kingdom Bacillati; phylum Actinomycetota; class Actinomycetes; order Kitasatosporales; family Streptomycetaceae; genus Kitasatospora; species Kitasatospora sp. NPDC057223. Next base: position 10,527 of record NZ_JBHUWW010000049.1, read on the forward strand.
CGCAAGAGTGAGGGAGCACTTCGATCACGTCTCGGGCAGGCATGCACAGAATCGGTCGGAGTCGGCCGGGTGCGGTCTGCTCCACTTGCCGAATGCCCCGTAGTCGAGGCTGAGCGGGCCTCACCGGCCTGCGTCCCGGGCCCCGGCAGGCCCCTCACCACCGTGACAGCAGAGCGCGCCCTGCCAGCAGGGCGCGCAGGGACGGGGAGTGGGCCGGATGAAGATCGCGGTGGGTGCCGGATCGATCGCTTCCCTGGTGATGGCCGGTGTCCTGGTCGTCGTGCTGGCCCTGACCTGGCTGATGATCCGCCGGCTGCAGGCCGCCCAGCGCCGGGCGGCCCGGGAGAGCGCACAGGTCCGTGAGTGGGCCGAGCAGCAGACCTCGCACCTGCGCGGGGAGCTGGACCGGCGGGAGGAGCGGCTCGCCGAGGAACTCCGCAGGCTGCGCGAGCAGGAGAGCGAACTGAGCGGCCGGGCCGTCGAACTGGACCGGGCCCGTGGCGAGGTACGGGAGCTGGAGGCCGGGCGCCGGGCCGCGCTGGAGCGGGTCGCGGGGCTCAGCGTCGAGCACGCCCGGGCCGAGCTGGTGCGCGAGGCCGAGGCGGAGGCCAGGCACGAGGCCGCGCTGTCCGTCCGGGAGATCGAGCGGACGGCGAAGGCCGAGGCGGACGGGCGTGCCCGGGAGATCATCGCCGGGGCCGTCCAGCGCCTCGCCAGCGAGCAGACCGCGGAGACGGTGGTCTCGGTGTTCCGGCTGCCCGGCGAGGACATGAAGGGCCGGATCATCGGTCGTGAGGGCCGCAACATCCGGGCCTTCGAGGCCGTCACCGGCGTCAACCTGATCGTCGACGACACCCCCGAGTCGGTGCAGCTGTCCTGCTTCGACCCCGTCCGCCGGGAGACCGCCCGGCTGACCCTGGAGACACTCGTCGCGGACGGGCGGATCCACCCGGTGCGGATCGAGGAGGTCCACGAGCGCAGCCGGGCCGAGGTCGAGCGGCTCTGCGTACGGGCCGGGGAGGACGCCGTGCTGGCCGCCAAGGTCGGCGAGCTGGACCCGCAGCTCGTCCGGCTGCTCGGAACCCTGCGCTACCGGACGTCGTACGGCCAGAACGTGCTCGGGCACCTGGTGGAGTCCGCGCACATCGGCGGGATGATGGCGGCGGAACTGGGAGTGGACGCCACCCTGGTGCGCCGGGCCACCCTGCTGCACGACATCGGCAAGGCCCTCACCCACGAGGTCGAGGGCAGTCATGCGGCGATCGGCGCGGAGCTGGCCCGCCGGCACGGGGAGTCGGCGGAGGTCGTCCACGCGATCGAGGCGCACCACGGCGAGGTGGACCCGAAGACGGTGGAGGCCGTGCTGACCCAGGCCGCCGACGCCTGCTCGGGCGGGCGGCCCGGCGCGCGGCGCGAGTCGGTGGAGACCTACGTACGGCGGCTGGAGCGGCTGGAGGAGATCGCGGGGGCCCACGACGGGGTGTCGAAGGTCTACGCGATGCAGGCCGGGCGGGAGGTGCGGGTGATGGTGCAGCCGGACGTGGTGGACGACCTGCGGGCGCAGGTCATCGCCCGGGAGGTCGCGAAGCGGGTGGCGCAGGAGCTGACCTACCCGGGCCAGATACGGATCACGGTGGTGCGGGAGAGCCGGGTCACGGCGGTCGCGCGGTAGGGGTCGCCCGGCCGGGCCGTCAGGCGGCCGGCTCGGGGGCGCCGGCCAGTGGGGCGGGGCCGCCGCGCGCGTCGTTGGCCAGGGCCTGGAGGCCTTCGGCGTGGCAGCCCTGGGTCGTCCCGACGAGGTGGCCGTCCGGCCGGATCAGCAGGACGGTGTGCGGGGCGGCACCCGGGTAGTCCTCGGTGACCAGCACTTCGGCGGGCACCGGGAGGGCGGCGGCCACCTCGGCCAGCCGCGGCATCAGGCCGGCGCCGAGCCAGTGCTGGGCGGACCAGACGGCGGTGCCGGGGGCGACCAGCAGCAGCAGGAAGGTCGCGCCCAGGCGGGCGTGCAGCTGGTCGGCGGCGCCGTCCATGGCGAGGACGGGCAGATCGGGGACGAGGACGCCCGGCGCGGTCGCGGGCAGCAGTTCGGTCAGGGAGGTGCCGCGCCCGCCGCCGCGCTGGACGGGTACCCGGCCGGGCACACCGGAGGGCGCCGCCGGGTAGGCGGGGGCGCCGCCGAACCGGCCGGTGCCGAGCTGGCCGTCGGCGAGCAGCGGGGCGTGCTTGCGGAAGGAGCCGGTGAGCAGCGAGCGGCGGGTCTGCTGCCAGCCGCGCAGCGGGCGCAGCAGCGGCATGGTCTGGTCGACGGCGCGCAGCCGGGCGCCGACGGCGCCGCGGCGCTCCGCCTCGTACCCGTCGAGCAGGGAGCCGCCGGGCTGCCCGCTGCCCGCGGCGGGCGGCAGGTGCCAGGCGAGGGCGAGGCGCCAGGCCAGGTTGTCGGCGTCGCGCAGCCCGTCGGCGAGGTTCTGCATGCCGAGGGCGCCGTGCAGGTGGGCGGCGTCGCCGGCCAGGAAGCAGCGGCCGCTGCGGAAGCGGGCGGCGAGCCGCTGCTGGGCGGTGTGGTCGGCGGCGGCGAGCAGGTCGTAGCGGGGGAGTTCGCCGCACCAGCCGGTCAGGGTGGCCTGGACCCGGGAGAGCAGGGTGTCGCCGGTGACGATGCCGGGCCAGGTGGCGTGCGGGTCGACCGGTTCGGTGGGGGCGGGCCGGCCCGGGGGCAGCCGCCAGTCGAGCCGCCAGAGGCCGTCCGGCAGTGGTCGGGCGGAGGCTTCGCGGTCGCCGCGCCACGGCGGCTCGCGGTGCAGTCTGGCCTCGCCGGGGAAGGGCAGGTCGACCCGGACGGTGGCGACGGCGTGCCGGTCGACGGCCGGGCGGCCGGGAAAGCGGATCTTGAGCAGTTTGCGGACGGCGGAGCGGGCGCCGTCGCAGCCGACCAGGTGGCTGCCGCGCCACCAGGTCTCGGTGCCGTCCTGCGGGTTGCGGGTGCGGACGCTGACCCCGTCGTGGTCCTGTTCGAGTTCGACCACCCGGCTGAGCGGGGTGAGCCGGACGAGGGGCGTGCCGGTGAGGGCGTCCCGCAGGCCGCGCTGGAGGCGGTGCTGGGGCAGGTGCAGGGCGGGCGAGGCGGCGAGGCCGACCCGCAGCACCTCCTGGCGGCGGCGCCAGATGGCGAAGCTGTCCCACTGGGCGGCGTCGGAGGCGGCCCTGGTGTACCCGAGGCGGGCCAGGAAGGCGGCGGTGTCGCTGCCGAGGACGACGCTGCGGGGCCCTTCCGGGCACAGGCCGGTGCCCTCGTCCAGGACGATGGTGGGCACGTCGTGCCGGGCGAGCGCGAGGGCCAGGGCCAGGCCGACCGGCCCGGCCCCGACCACGATCACCGGGTCCACGGGGGTACCTCCGGCCCGGCCGGGCGGCGGCAGGCCGACGCTCGGGTCGAGGGGGCGTCATATGCCGCGAGGATGGTCCCGGGTGGTGTCACGAAGAGCAATGCAACAGATCACCTGCGTGTCCGTCAAGCAGCGGTCGGTGTGCGCCGGTTCGCGCCGCGTCGGCCGCGCGCCTCGATGCGCTGGGCCAGCGCGGTCAGCAGCAGGCACAGGGCGATGTAGATGGGGCTGATCACCAGGACCACGGGGATGTACGGGAAGCCCTCGGAGGTGGGGGACTGGGTGGCGATCGCCTTGCCGATGTACAGCAGCTCGCCGTAGGTGATGACGTAGCCGAGCGAGGTGTCCTTGAGGGTCACCACCATCTGCCCGATGATCGCCGGCAGCATCGACCGGACGGCCTGCGGCACCAGGATGAGCGTCATGACCTGGCTCTTGCGCAGCCCGATGGCGTAGGCGGCCTCGGCCTGCCCGCGCGGTACGGCGTTGACACCCGTACGGATGATCTCGGCCTGGACCGAGCCGTTGTACAGGGTGAGGCCGAGGACGACCGCCCACAGCGGGGTCTTCGTGAAGAAGGCGTAGTACAGCGCCACCATCAGGATCAGCAGCGGCATCGCGCGGAAGAACTGCACGAACGCGGTGGCCGCCCAGCGCAGCGGCCGGTGGTCGGAGAGCCGGCCGGCCGCCAGCAGGGCGCCGAGCACCAGGGAGAACAGCGCGGCCAGCGCGAACGCCTTGAGGGTGTTCAGGATGCCGTCGACGATCCGCTGCTGGACGTTGGTGTACTGGAACGGCTCCCACAGGGCCGAGGCGAACTGGTTGTTGCTCGCCAGGCTGTCGTACGCGTACCAGAGCAGTGCGGCGATGGCGAGCACGGACAGCACACCGAAGAGCCGGTAGCGGGCCTTCGCGCGCGGGCCGGGTGCGTCGTACAGGACGCCGGCCGATTCGGAACGGGTGAAGAGGGCGCTCATCGGGCCACCGCCAGTACGTTCTCCAGGGTGCGGAACAGCAGGTTCACGGCGGCGCTGATCGCCAGGTAGGCGAGAGCCACCCAGAAGAAGATCGCGAAGATCGAGTACCCGAGTTCCGACAGGGTCTGCTGGACGTGGAACAGTTCGTTGACGCTGAACGCACCCGCGATCGCCGAGTTCCTCGGCAGCGCGATGAACACACTGCTCAGCGGCGGCAGCACGGTACGGCCCGCCTGCGGCAGCACCACCAGCCGCAGGGTCTGGCCGAACGTCATGCCCAGACTGCGGGCCGCCTCGGCCTGCCCCAGCGGGACGGTGTTGATGCCGGAGCGCAGCACCTCGCAGACGAAGCTGCTGGTGTAGGTGGAGAGCGCGAGCACCGCGAAGGTGAGGTGGCCGAGGTGCACGCCGAGCGCCGGCAGACCGAACTCGACGGCGAAGAACAGCAGGGTGAGCGGGGTGTTCCGGAAGATCGTCACCCAGGTCGTGCCGAACGCGCGCAGCGCCGGAACGGGGGAGACCCGGAAGGCCGCCAGCAGGGTGCCCAGCAGCATGGCGAACACGGCGCTCAGCACGCTCAGTTCCACCGTCTGCAGGAAACCGTCGCGGAACAGCGCGAAGTTGCCGTCCTCGAACAGTATGCCCATCCGGCGGCCCTCCTCTCGGTCTAAGTGCCTGGCCCCGTAGGAGGGGTCAGGTGCGGATCAGTAGCGGACCAGCGCCGGGATCTCGGGCGCCGGGGAGCCGGACAGGCCGAGGGTGGCGTCGTACGCCTTCTTCCAGTCGCCGTTGTCCTGGTGCGCCTTGATGGCGTCGCTGATCGCGTCGCGCAGCACCTTGTCGTCCTTGTTCAGGCCGACGCCGTAGTTCTCCTTGGTGAACGGCTTGCCGACCACCTTGAGCTTGCCGGCGAACTTGGAGGCGAAGCCCTTGAGGATGGCGTCGTCGGTGGTGACCGCGTCGACCTCGCCGGAGAGCAGCTTCTCCACGCAGGCCGAGTACCCGTCGTACTGGGTGATCTTCGGGCCGTACTTCTCGATGTTCTTGATCGAGGTGGAGCCCGTCGCGGTGCAGACGTTCTTGTCCTTGGTGGTCTCCGGACCGGTGATCGCCGTGTTGTCCTTGCCCACCAGGAGGTCCTGGCCCGCGATGTAGTACGGGCCCGCGAAGGAGACCGACTTCTTGCGCTCGTCGTTGATGCTGTACGTGCCGACGTAGTAGTCGATCTTGCCGCTGGAGATGGCCGGCTCGCGCTGCGAGGAGACCAGCGTCTGCCACGTGATCTGGTCCGGCGAGAAGCCGAGGTCGGCGGCGACCATCTTGGCGATCTCGATGTCGAAGCCGTTGCGGGTGTTGGTCGAGAGGTCCTCGAAGCCGAGGAACGGCTGGTCGGCCTTGGCGCCGATGATCAGCTTGCCGCGGCTCTTGGCGTCCGCGAAGGTCTTCGAGCCGTCGAGCTTGACGTCCGTCTTGACCGGGTAGGTCGGCAGCTGCGGTGCGCCGGAGGCACCGGCGGCCTTGTCGCCGGGCGAACCGTCCTTGCCGCACGCGGCGGTGGTGGCGGTGAGCGCGACGGCACAGAGCGCGGCGGCGATGATGCGACGAGTCCTCATGAGGGTTGCTCTCCTCGGGGCAGGGCCACGGGTCAACCGGGCGCTGGTAGCTGGAAGTTCCGTGCGGGGGCGGGCGGGCACGCCCTCGGGCCGTCGGCCCCCGGCACACTGATACTGGATCAACTCCGCGGTCAGTGGTGCAGGATCTTCGAAAGGAAGTCCTTGGCGCGGTCGCTGCGCGGGGCGGTGAAGAAGGCCTCGGGGGTGTTCTCCTCGACGATCCGGCCGTCCGCCATGAACAGCACGCGGTTGGCCGCGGAGCGGGCGAAGCCCATCTCGTGGGTGACGACGACCATCGTCATGCCGTCGGCGGCGAGCTGGCGCATCACCTCCAGCACCTCGTTGATCATCTCGGGGTCGAGGGCCGAGGTCGGCTCGTCGAAGAGCATGACCTTGGGGTTCATCGCCAGGGCGCGGGCGATCGCCACCCGCTGTTGCTGCCCGCCGGAGAGCTGCGCCGGGTACTTGTCGGCCTGGGCGCCGACGCCCACCCGGTCGAGCAGTTCACGGGCGGTCGCCTCGGCCTGCGCGCGGGGCACCTTGCGCACCTTGACCTGGCCGAGAACCACGTTCTCCAGCACGGTCTTGTGCGCGAACAGGTTGAAGCTCTGGAACACCATGCCGACGTCGGCCCGGAGCCTGGCCAGTTCCTTGCCCTCGGCGGGCAGCGGGCGGCCGTCGATGCTGATGCTGCCGGAGTCGATGGTCTCCAGGCGGTTGATGGTGCGGCAGAGGGTGGACTTGCCCGACCCCGACGGGCCGATCAGGACCACGACCTCGCCCTGCGCGATCCGCAGGTTGACGTCCTGAAGGACGTGCAGCGCACCGAAGTGCTTGTTCACCTTGTCCAGCACCACCAGTGGGCTGCCGGGGGCGGTGATCGAGTCGGTGGCGGTGCTCTCGGTCATCGCGCCTTGCTCCCTCGTGTCGGCCCCGGGTGAACTCCCGTGGGCGGCAGTGCCGGTGGTGCGGCGTCCGGACCGGGTGTCGTCCCGGGACGCTTCGTCCGGTGATGCTACGTCCGCTGACGCCGCGTCGGTGCCGGAATGCCGTGCTGGTACGGGACGGTGGTGCCGGACGTCGGTTCGGGACCGGGGGCCGGAGCCGGCGGAGCCCGCAGCCCCCGGTGGGGCGACCCTAGGATCCGTGACGATGCCACGTCAGCCGATCTGAGCGGAACTTGAGGATCACGATCCGGCCACGTCCGACACCCCGCCGCGGCCGCCCGCCGGACCCGGGGCGCGCGGGCGGTGGCCGGGGGTGACCGAGCCTGGCGTCCGGCGGGCCACCTGGCCCATACTGCCCAGGACCGGGGTCCGCCCGGCGGGACCTGCGGGAAGGAGGAAGGATGCGACTGCTCCTCGTCGAGGACGACGAGCGCGTCGCCGCGGCACTCGTCGCGGTGCTGGGCCGGCACGGCTTCCAGGTCAGGCACGCCCGCAGCGGCCACGAGGCACTGGACGCGCTGGTGCCCGACGGCAACGAGCCGTACCGGGTGGTGCTGCTCGACCTCGGACTGCCCGACCGCGACGGCTTCGAGGTCTGCAGCCGGATCAGGGCCGGCAGCGGCGTGCCCGTGATCATGGTGACCGCCCGCGCCGACATCCGCTCCCGGATCCACGGCCTCAACCTGGGCGCCGACGACTACGTCACCAAGCCCTACGACATGGGCGAGCTGCTCGCCCGCATCCACGCGGTGGCGCGCCGCGGCGCGACCCCGGCCGCCGCGCCCGCCCCCGCGGCGGACGACAGCGTGCCCGCACCCAGGGGCCCGCTGGAGTCGCGCGGCATCCTGATCGACCGCGAGCGGCGCCGGGTCAGCGTGGACGGCCGCGACGTACCGCTCACCCGCAAGGAGTTCGACCTGCTGGCGCTGCTCGCGCAGAGCCCCGGCGTGGTCTACCGGCGGGAGCAGATCTTCAGCGAGGTCTGGCGCAGCGGCTGGGAGGGCAACGGCCGCACCCTGGAGGTGCACATCGGTTCGCTGCGCACCAAGCTCGCGCTGCCCGGCCTGGTGGAGGCCGTCCGGGGCGTGGGGTACCGGCTGATCCCCGAGTCGCCGCTGCCGCCGCCCCAGCCCCAGGAGCCCGCGGCGCCGGCCGCCGGGGCCCCGCCGGCCGGTCCGGAGCACTGACGGCCCGTGCGCACCCGCCTGCTGGGCATCCTGCTCTCCCTGATGGCCTGCGTGCTGGCCGCCCTCGGGCTGCCGCTGGCCGCCGCCGTCGCCGCGGCCGAGCAGAGCAGGGTGGTCGTCGACCGGCTCGACGACGCCGCCCGGTTCGCCCAGGACCTGCCCGACCCGGCCCCGGCCGCCGCCGAGACGGCGGCGCCCGCCGACAACAGCCGGCGCAAGGCACTGCGCGCGGAGGTCACCCGCTACCAGGAGCTCTACGGCGCCCGGATCGGCCTGTTCGCCCGCGACGGCAGCCCGATCGCGGTCGCGCCGGCCGACTGGACCGTGCCCACCGGCGGCTGGGGCGCGCAGGCGTTCCAGGAGGCACTGGACGGGCGGCGCAGCCACAACCCGCCGCAGGTCTGGCCGTGGACCCCGGACCGCACGCTCGCCATCGCGGCGCCGGTGGTCCGTGACGGCGACGTGGTCGCGGTGGTCCTCACCGAGTCCCCGACCGGCCCGCTGCGCTCCCGGGTGCTGCACCGCTGGCTGTTCATCGCGGCGGGCGAGGCGGTCGCGATGATCGTCGCCGTGCTGCTGGCGATGCGGCTCACCGAGTGGGTGCTGCGCCCGGTGCGCACCCTGGACCGGGCCACCCACGACATCGCCACCGGCCGGATGAACGCCCGGGTCGCCCCCGGCGGCGGCCCGCCCGAACTCCAGCGCCTGGCCGGCTCGTTCAACGAGATGGCCGACCACGTGGTGCTCGCCCTGGACCAGCAGAAGGCGTTCGTAGCGGACGCCTCGCACCAGCTGCGCAACCCGCTGGCGGCGCTGCTGCTGCGGGTCGAGCTGCTCGGCTTCGAACTGCCCGACGGGCACGAGGCGGAGCTCGGCGGGGTCCGTGAGGAGGGCGTCCGGCTGGCCCGGGTGCTGGACGACCTGCTGGGGCTGGCCACCGCCGAGCACGCCCGGCCCGAACCCGAACCGACCGACCTCGCGCCGCTGGTGCTGGCCCGGATGGACGCCTGGCGCCCGGTCGCCGACCAGCGCGGCATCGAGCTGGTCTGGGACGGCCCGCCGGCGGCTCCCGGGATGGCCGATCCGATCGGGTTCGGCAGCGCACTGGACGCGGTGCTGGACAACGCGCTGAAGTTCTCCCCGCCCGGCGGCCGGGTGCGGCTGCTGGTCGCCGTGCGCCGCGACGAGGTGGCGGTCACCGTCTTCGACGCGGGCCCGGGCCTGGACGAGGAGGAGCTCGACCGGGTCGGCGACCGGTTCTGGCGCAGCCCCCGCCACCAGAACGTGGACGGGTCGGGCCTCGGCCTGTCGATCGCCCGCACGCTGCTGCTGGCCGGCGGCGGCGAGCTCAGCTTCACGCCCGTCCGGCCGACCGGCCTGGCCGTGACGCTGGCCGTCCCGCGGCGGGCCGCGAAGTGACGGCGCGGGTCGGGAAACCTAGGGCGCGCCCTAGGGCTTGACCGAGCGGTAGTACCGCTTGGCGCCCTCGTGCAGCGGCAGCGGGTCGGTGTAGACGGCGGTGCGCAGGTCCACCAGCTGGGCGGCGTGCACCTTGGAGCCGATCCGGTCGCGGCTGTCTATCACCGCCGCGGTCATCCCCTGGACCAGGTCGATGTCCACGTCGTCCCGGGTGACCAGCAGGTTCGGCACGGCCACCGTCGCCACCGGTTCGTTCGGCGAGTTCGGGTAGGCGTTGGCCGGAATCGTCGCGGCCCGGTAGGCGTCGGTGCCGCCGCCCTCCGCCCGGTGCACGCCGTCCGCGAGGTCGCCGAGCGGCACGATCTTGATCGGGAACTGGGCGGACAGCTCGGCCAGTGCGCTCGTGGGCAGCCCGCCCGACCAGAAGAACGCGTCCAGCCCGCCCGTCCGCAGCTGGGTGGCGGCGTCGACGACCCCCAGCATCGCGGGCCGGATGTCGTGGTCCGGGTCCAGCCCGGCGGAGGACAGCAGCCGCCTGGTCACCAGGTTCACCCCGGACAGCGACTGGCCGACCCCGACCCGCAGGCCCTTGAGGTCGGCCGTCCGCTGCACCGTGGAGCCCGCCGGGACGACCAGCTGCAGGTAGTCGTCGTAGAGCCGGGCGATGGCCCGCAGCCGGTCCTTGCCCGGTCCGGTGTAGTCGGCGACGGAGTCCGCGGTGGCGATCGCGAAGTCGTCGCGCCCGGAGGTGACCCGCTCCAGGTTGTCGATCGAGCCCTGCGAGTTGTCCAGGTGCAGGCGCACCCCGGGCATCGCCCGGGCCACCTCCTCCTGCAGCAGCTGGCCGTACCGGTCGTACACGCCGCGCTGGACGCCGGTCGCGAAGCCCGTCGCCCCCGGCGGGTAGTCCGGGGTCCGCATCGAGGAGCCCCACCACCCGCCCAGCACGCCCGCCACCAGCACCGATGCCAGGACGGCCCGCCAGAGCCTGCTGCGGGCCGCCCTGCGGACGGCGGCGCCCAGACAGGCGGCGGGGGAGGCGGTCATGGGGGGATACTGCCAGCCCGGACCTGAGAAGGGGAGGGGAAGGCCGGTTGAAGGGACCGAGTTGTGACACCCGGCGCCGGCCCGTGCGGGGGCTGCCGTCGGGGCCGGCGCCGGGGCCCGGACGAGGCCGCCCGCCGTGCCCTTACCCTGGTCTGTGTGAGCGGTGACAGCGGATTGAAGAGCTACAAGGTCGTCACGTACGGCTGCCAGATGAACGTCCACGACTCCGAGCGCCTGTCCGGGCTGCTGGAGGACGCGGGCTACGTGAAGGCCGACCCGGCGGCCGGCGACCCCGACCTGGTGGTCTTCAACACCTGCGCGGTGCGCGAGAACGCCGACAACAAGCTGTACGGCAACCTCGGCCAGCTGGCCCCCGCGAAGACCCGCAACGAGGGCATGCAGATCGCCGTCGGCGGCTGCCTCGCCCAGAAGGACCGCGACACCATCGTGCGCAGGGCGCCCTGGGTCGACGTGGTCTTCGGCACCCACAACATCGGGCACCTGCCCGCGCTGCTGGAGCGCGCCCGCATCGAGCAGCAGGCCCAGGTGGAGATCCTGGAGTCGCTGGAGACCTTCCCCTCCACGCTGCCCACCCGCCGGGAGTCCGCGTACGCCGCGTGGGTCGCGATCTCGGTCGGCTGCAACAACACCTGCACCTTCTGCATCGTCCCCGCGCTGCGTGGCAAGGAGGAGGACCGCCGCCCCGGCGACGTCCTCGCCGAGATCGAGGCGCTGGTCGGCGAGGGCGTCATCGAGGTCACCCTGCTCGGCCAGAACGTCAACGCCTACGGGTCCGACCTGGGCGACCGCGAGGCGTTCTCCAAGCTGCTGCGCGCCGCCGGGCAGATCGAGGGCCTGGAGCGGATCCGCTTCACCTCGCCGCACCCGCGCGACTTCACCGACGACGTGATCGCGGCGATGGCCGAGACCCCGAACGTGATGCACCAGCTGCACATGCCGATGCAGTCCGGCTCCGACCGGGTGCTGAAGGCGATGCGCCGCTCGTACCGGCAGGACCGCTTCCTCGGCATCATCGACAAGGTGCGCGCCGCGATGCCGGACGCCGCCATCTCCACCGACATCATCGTGGGCTTCCCCGGCGAGACCGAGGAGGACTTCGAGCAGACCCTGCACGCCGTCCGCGAGGCCCGCTTCGCGAACGCCTTCACCTTCCAGTACTCCAAGCGCCCCGGCACGCCGGCGGCCGACATGGCCGACCAGGTGCCGAAGGCCGTCGTGCAGGACCGCTACAACCGGCTGATCGCCCTGCAGGAGGAGATCTCCTGGGAGGAGAACAAGAAGCAGGTCGGGCGGACGCTGGAGATCCTGGTCGCCGAGGGCGAGGGCAAGAAGGACGACCGCACCGCCCGGATCTCCGGCCGCGCGCCCGACAACCGGCTGGTGCACTTCGAGAAGCCCGCCGAGCCGGTACGGCCGGGCGACGTCGTCACCGTCCGGATCACCTACGCCGCCCCGCACCACCTGCTCGCCGAAGGGCCCACCCTGGCCGTGCGGCGCACCCGGGCCGGCGACGCCTGGGAGAAGCGCCAGGCCACCCCGGCCGCCAAGCCCGCCGGGGTGATGCTCGGCCTGCCCACCGTCGGCGCGCCCGCCCCCGCCCCGCTCGCGGCCCCGGCCGGCGCCTGCTGCGGCGACTGACCCACGGCTCCGCACGGCCCGGCGGGGGCTTCCCGGCCGGGCCGTGCGCCGTTCGTGGCCGCGCCGGGCCGCCCGCGGCGCCGGGCCCCGCCCGGCTAGAGTGACCGGCATGCTCGTAGCCGCCGCCGTGTGCCCCTGCCCGCCCCTGCTCGTGCCGGAGGTCGCCGCCGGAGCCGCGGCCGAACTGGAGCCGCTGCGCGCCGCCTGCGCGGAGGCCGTCGCCGAGCTGGTGGCGGCCGGGCCCGAGCTGATCGTCGTGGTCGGCACCGGGGCGGAGCCCGAGGTGTGGACGGACGGCGGGGCCGGCTCGTTCCGCCGCTACGGGGTCGACCTGGCCGTACGGCTGCCCTCCGGCGGGGTCGACGGGCCGGAGCTGGCCCCCTCCCTCACGGTCGGAGCCTGGCTGCTCGCCCGCGCCGGGGTGGCGCTGCCGACCCACGCCTGCGCGGTGCCGGCGGACTCGCCGGCCGAGCGGATGGCCGGGCTGGGCAAGGGCCTGGCCGCTCTCGCCGACCGGGTCGGCCTGCTCGTGATGGGCGACGGCAGCGCCTGCCGCTCGGTCAAGGCCCCGGGGTACCTGGACGACCGTGCCGAGGGATACGACGAGGCCGTGGCCCGGGCGCTCGGATCGGCCGACCTGGCGGCGCTGGGCGCGCTGGACGCCGGGCTCTCCGCCGAACTGCAGGCCGAGGGCCGCGCGCCCTGGCAGGTGCTGGCGGGCGCCGCCGAGGGCACCGGGCTGAGCGCCCGCCTCACCTACCAGGACGCGCCGTACGGCGTCGGCTACTTCGTCGCCTCCTGGAGCTGAGCACGGCTCACGGCTGAGCCGGGCCGGCCGGGCCCGGACCGGTCGGGCCCGGGCCGAACGGGCCAGTGGGATCAACGGGGCCGGCGGGGCCGGCAGGACGGGTGGGACCGGCGGGGTCCGCGGGCTTGTGCGCGAACTCGTCCACCGCGCCCTTGGCCTTGGTGGCCCCGTGCTCGATCCTGTCGCTGTACTTGCCCTTGGTGGCCTTGTCGATCGCCCCGCCGGCCTTGTCGACCACGTGGTCGATCTGCTCGCTGTGCTTGCCGGCCAGCTCGCTGGCCTTCTCCTTGAGCTCCTCGGCCTTGCTCTTGAAGTTGTCCATCATGCCCATGGCGCTGCCTCCCGTGTCGTGGCCGCCCGCCCGGGGCGGTTCGTCGTCCGTCTTCTTCAACGCCGTCCGGCACCGAGTCGTTCTCCGCTGCCCGGCGACCGGCCGACTACCCCTTCGGGGTGGAAGAAAACAGGTGATAGCGGTCGTATCCTCCCGCAGGAGGCCGGCTCCGGCGGGGACCGGACCGGCGCGGCGGCGGTTTTGCGAGACTTGGCCCGTGAGCAGCTCTCTTCCCACCCCTCCCCGCGTCGTCTCGGTGGTCGGCGCGACCGCCGCCGGCAAGTCCGACCTGGCCGTCGCCCTCGCCCGCAGCCTCGGCGGCGAGGTGATCAACACCGACTCGATGCAGCTCTACCGGGGCATGGACATCGGCACCGCCAAACTCACGATCGAGGAGCGGGCCGGCATCCCGCACCACCTCCTCGACGTCTGGCCGGTCACCGAGGCCGCCAGCGTCGCCGAGTACCAGCGCCTCGCCCGCGCCGAGATCGACCGGCTGCTCGCCGCCGGCCGGACGCCCGTCCTGGTCGGCGGCTCCGGCCTGTACGTCCGGGCGGCCATCGACGAGATGGAGTTCCCGGGGACCGACCCGGCGGTCCGGGCCCGGATCGAGGCCGAACTGGCCGAATCCGGCTCCGGGGCCCTGCACCTGCGGCTGGCCCGGCTGGACCCGGCCGCGGCCGAGGCCATCCTGCCGAGCAACGGCCGGCGGATCGTCCGCGCGCTGGAGGTCATCGAGATCACCGGCCTGCCGTTCACCGCCAACCTGCCCGGCAACACCGCCGTCTACGACGCCGTGCAGATCGGCGTCGCGGTGCCCCGCCCCGAGCTGGACGAGCGGATCACCCTGCGGGTCGACCGGATGTGGCAGGCCGGCCTGCTGGACGAGGTCCGCACCCTGGAGAAGGCCGGCCTGCGCGAGGGGCGGACGGCCTCCCGCGCGCTCGGCTACCAGCAGGTACTGGACCACTTCGCCGGTGACTGCACCGAGGACGAGGCGCGGGCCGAGACCGTCCGCGCGACCAAGCGCTTCGCCCGCCGCCAGGAGTCGTGGTTCCGCCGGGACGCCCGCATCCACTGGCTCGACCGCCCGGCCGGGGCGGACCCGTCGGAGCTGCTCCAGCGGTCGCTGGAACTGATCCGTGGTCAGATCTGAGCCGCGTACCGGCGGTATCCGGCCAATGCGGTGGTGCAGTTGCCCGGGCAGCTTCCCGTGCAGGACGAACCGGCGGTTACAGGCGGATCACGTCATGGCCACGGATCACCCGAAGACCCCTCGGGGCATGCTGTCCGCCACCCTGGACATGCCATCATCGACGCTAGAGACCGGCCGCACGGGCCGGCCGCACCGGCCGTTGGCCCGGACGCGTGTCGAACTGTCAGGGGAGGCCGCGTGTCGACGGGTACCGGCCCCGAAACCGAGCAGCGGATGAGTGCCACCACCGAAACCGCCGAAACCGGCAGACCGGCCCTGGCCGAGCTCCCCGACCTGCCGCCCCTCGACGGGCCCTCCGCCTTCGCACTGGCGCTGCCCACCCTCGACGACCTCGGCCCGACCGGCGTGGTGCACGAGCGTGAGATCCGCCCGCTGCGCAGACTCCGCTGGTGGCAGAGCCTCCCGATCGCGCTGCTCGCCGCCCTCGGCTCGCTGATGTTCGGCTTCCCGCTCGCCTTCGGCTCCGGCGGGGCGATGGTCGGGATGCTCGGCCTGCTGCTCACCGCCGCCTCGGTCGGCTGGGGCGCGATGGCCGCCCGGCACGCGGGCTACAAGTGGCCCGGCCTGCCGCGCCGCGGTTCGGGCCTGCGGGCGGACTGGCGGGCCATCGTGGTCTACACCCTGATCGCCCTGCTCTCCTTCGCGCTCGCCGTCTGGCGGGTCGTCCACCTGCACGGTTGAGCCCGGCACGCCCGGCCGCTCGTGGCAGGGCCGCCGCGGCTCTCGGTACCATCGTCCGTGTGAGCGAATCCCCGTTGCAGCTGGCCGGCCTCCCGTTTCTCAAGGGGCACGGCACCCAGAACGACTTCGTCATCCTGCCCGACCCCGACGGGCGGCTGACGGTCGGCCCGGAGGCCGTCGCCGCGCTCTGCGACCGGCGGGCGGGCATCGGCGGTGACGGGCTGCTGCGCGTGGTGCGCTCCGCCGCCGACCCGGCCGCCGCACACCTGGCCGGCGAGGCCGAGTGGTTCATGGACTACCGCAACGCCGACGGCAGCATCGCCGAGATGTGCGGCAACGGCGTCCGGGTCTTCGCCCGCTACCTGGTGCACGCCGGCCTGGCCGAGCCCGGACCGCTGGCCGTCGCCACCCGGGCCGGCGTCCGGCAGGCCCGCATCGCGGCCGACGCCGCCGACGGCACTCCGGGCGAGGTCACCGTGGACATGGGCAGCGCACTGCTCCCCGGGCCGGCCGCCGTCGAGGTCACGGTGGGCGGGCGGAGCTGGCCCGCCCGCAACGTGAACATGGGCAACCCGCACGCGGTCGCCTTCGTCGAGGACCTCGACCAGGCGGGCGACCTGCTCACCGCGCCCCGGACCGCTCCGGACGGCGCCTACCCCGACGGCGTGAACGTGGAGTTCGTCGTCGACCGCGGCCCCCGGCACGTGGCCATGCGGGTGCACGAGCGCGGCTCCGGCGAGACCCGGTCCTGCGGCACCGGCGCCTGCGCGGTCGCCGTCGCCGCGGCCCGCCGCGACGGCGCCGACCCGGCGGTCACCGGCGAGAGCGTCGCCTACACCGTCGACCTCCCCGGCGGGCGCCTGGTGATCACCGAGCACCCGGACGGCCGGGTGGAGATGACCGGCCCCGCCGTCATCGTCGGCAGCGGCGTGCTCGACGCCGACTGGGTCGCCACCGCCATGCGCTGACAGCGGTCCGGACCGCCGCCGCGAGCCCGGGCGGCGGGCGGTTTGCCCATTTCGTTCCGCCCCGAATCCCCCCGATCGGGTGATCCCGATGACGGAAGGGAAGCGGGGCATCGCGGAACGTGCTGTGCTCGGTAGCATGGACCACCGGGTCGGCAGTCGCTCCGGTGATCGCTGCCGGAGGTGCCGATGACCATCGAAGCCGGGCAGCCCGAGACCGGGCAGCTCAGTGCCGCACAGCCGCTCGGTGCCGCACTGTCGGGCGCCCTGACGTCCGGTGCGCTGACGCCTGGTGCGCTGACGCCGAGTGCGCCCCGAGCCGCCGCGCCGAGACCCGCCGCCGCGCGGCCCGCCGAGCCCAGACGACCGCTCGGCGGCCGCGGCCGGGCCGCCCTCGGCCGCGCGGGCCGGGCGGCGCTGCTCGCCACCGGCCGCCAGCCGGTACCGGACGCCATCGAGCCGCTCGTGCAGGCCCACCGCCTGCACCACCCGCAGGCCGACCTCGGACTGCTCGGCCGGGCCTACCGGACGGCGGAGGCCAGCCACCGCGGCCAGATGCGCAAGAGCGGCGAGCCGTTCATCACGCACCCGCTCGCCGTCACCATGATCCTGGCCCAACTCGGCGCCGGGACGACCACCCTGGTCGCCTCGCTGCTCCACGACACCGTGGAGGACACCGAGGTGACGCTCGATCAGGTCAGCGCCGACTTCGGTCCCGAAGTCGCCTACCTGGTCGACGGCGTGACGAAACTGGAGAAGGTCGACTTCGGCGCCGCCGCCGAGGCCGAGACCTTCCGCAAGATGCTGGTCGCCACCGGGGACGACGTCCGGGTGATGGTGATCAAGCTCGCCGACCGCCTGCACAACATGCGGACGATCCGTCACATGAAGCCCGCCAGCCAGGTCCGGATCGCCAAGGTCACCCGGGACGTGCTGATCCCGCTGGCCGAGCGGCTCGGCATCCAGGTGGTCAAGGCCGAGCTGGAGGACATCGTCTTCGCGACCCTCCACCCCGAGGAGCACGCGCGGACCCGGGCCCTGGTCACCGCGCACGAGGCCGACCCCGACGTGCTGCTCCAGCCGTTCGCCGCGGCGCTGGCCCGCCAGCTCGCCGAGGCCGGGGTGGCGGCCGAGGTCACCGTCCGGCCCCGGCACGGCGTCTCCGTCCACCGGCTGATGGTGAAGCGCACCGGCGCGGCCGGCCCGGACGGGCTGCCGCAGGGCCTGCACCCCGCCGACTTCGGCCGGCTGCTGGTGGTCGTCGAGGAGAACGCGGACTGCTACGCCGTGCTCGGCGAGCTGCACACCTGCTGGACACCGCTGCCCGGCGAGTTCAAGGACTTCGTGGCGGCGCCCAAGTTCAACCTGTACCAGTCCCTGCACACCGCGGTCGCGGTGGACGGCGAGGTGGTCGAGGTGCTGGTGCGCACCCGGCAGATGCACCGGGTCGCCGAGACCGGCGTGGTCGCCCTGGGGGACCCGCACCAGCCCGGCGGCCAGCCGGCCGGCCAGGCGGCGGGCCAGCAGCCTTCCGGCCAGCCCGCACGCGACGAGCTGGACCGGACGGACCCGGCCCGGCCCGGCTGGCTCAGCCGGCTGCTGGAGTGGCAGCAGGAGACCCCGGACCCGGACGCCTTCTGGTCCACCCTGACCGCCGAACTGGCCGGCGACCGCGAGATCACGGTCGTCACCGAGGCAGGCGAAACGCTTCAGCTACGCGCCGGGGCCAGCTGTGTGGACGCCGCGTACCTGCTCGGCGAGGAGACCGGCCACCGATGTATCGGGGCCCGGGTCAACGGCCGGCTGACGGCGCTCTCCACCCTGCTGGAGGACGGCGACGTGCTCGGCGTCCTCACCGACGGTGCGGCCGGCCCGGGCGGGGCCGCCGAGCCCTCCGGCCCGGCCCCCGAGTGGCTGTCGTACGCCCGCACCCCCGGCGCGCGGCTCGCCATCGAGCGCTGGCTCGCCGACCATCCCGCCGGCGCGCCGGTGGTGCACACCGGTCCGTCGGCGGGGCAGCCCGCCCCGCAGGCACCGCCCGCGGCCGGCCGGGGGGCGTCCCCGGTGGCGGTCGCCGGGCTGCCGGGGGCGCCCGTCCGGCTGGCCCGCTGCTGCACACCCGTCCCGCCGGACGAGGTCACCGGCTTCGCGATCCGCGGCGGCGCCGTCACCGTGCACCGGACCGGCTGTCCGGTGGGGGAGCGGATGAGCGACGGCGGCCGCGAGGCGCTCGCGGTCACCTGGGTGGCGGACGCCGTGCCGCCGTCCGGCTACCGCGTCACCCTGCAGGCCGAGGCGCTCAACCGCCCCCGCCTGCTGGCCGACCTCACCGCGGTGATGTCCGCCGAGGGCATCGGCATCGTCTCGGCGGCCGTCGAGCCGCCGCAGGAGCTCAGGGTCCGCCACACCTACACGATCGAACTGCCCACCGCGGGGACGCTTCCGCTGGTGATGCGCGCGATGCTGCGGGTCTCCGGGGTGTACGACGTCTGCCGGCCGCAGCCGGCCGGTGCCGGAAATACGGATGACCCCTTCCCGCAGGCCGTGCGACCATCATGGGGAATTCACGGCCCGGCCGCGGCGTTCTCAGGACGTAGAAGCGTTACTGGCACCCGCGGGACCGAGGGGTAGCTCATATCCCGCCCGGAAGGTAGACGGGGCGGCAGCTGGGCAGACTCCACGTGCGACCGTCCGGTACGGTCGCGCGACGGCCATCCGCACCAGCAAGCCAAAGGACAGAATGACCTCCACGTTCGAAACCCGCGACCAATCCAGTGACTCCTCCCGTCGCCTCGGCGACCTCCGGGCCGAGGCCCTGATGGACGAGGACCTCGCGGCCATCGACGAGGATCTCGACCGCCACTACGACGGCGACCAGTACGACCGCAGCGACCGCGCCGCCCTGCGCCGCGTCGCCGGACTCTCCACCGAGCTCGAAGACGTCACCGAGGTCGAGTACCGCCAGCTCCGCCTGGAGCGGGTGGTGCTCGTCGGCGTGTGGACGGACGGCACCATCGAGGAGGCGGAGAACTCGCTCGCCGAGCTCGCCGCCCTCGCCGAGACGGCCGGTTCCGAGGTCCTGGACGGCGTGATCCAGCGCCGCGACAAGCCCGACCCGGCCACCTACATCGGCTCCGGCAAGGCCCGGGAGCTGCGCGACATCGTCGCGGCCACCGGTGCCGACACCGTGGTGTGCGACGGTGAGCTCACCCCCGGCCAGCTGATCCAGCTGGAGGACGTCGTCAAGGTCAAGGTCGTCGACCGCACGGCCCTGATCCTCGACATCTTCGCCCAGCACGCCAAGTCCCGTGAGGGCAAGGCGCAGGTCTCGCTCGCGCAGATGCAGTACATGCTGCCGCGGCTGCGAGGCTGGGGCCAGTCGCTCTCCCGGCAGATGGGTGGTGGCGGCGCCGGCTCCTCCGGTGGCGGCATGGCGACCCGTGGTCCCGGTGAGACCAAGATCGAGACCGACCGTCGCCGGATCCGCGAGAAGATGGCGAAGCTCCGCAAGGAGATCGCCGACATGAAGAAGGGCCGCGACACCAAGCGCCAGGAGCGCAAGCGCCACCAGGTGCCGTCCGTGGCCATCGCCGGCTACACCAACGCCGGCAAGTCGTCCCTGCTCAACCGGCTCACCGGCGCGGGCGTCCTGGTGGAGAACTCGCTGTTCGCCACCCTGGACCCGACCGTCCGCCGGGCGCAGACCCCCAGCGGCCGGGTGTACACGCTGGCCGACACCGTCGGCTTCGTCCGGCACCTGCCGCACCACCTGGTCGAGGCCTTCCGCTCCACCATGGAGGAGGTCGCCGACGCCGACCTCATCCTGCACGTGGTCGACGGCTCGCACCCGGAGCCGGAGACGCAGCTGGCCGCCGTCCGCGAGGTGATCGTCTCGGTCGACGCACAGAACGTGCCGGAGGTCGTCGTGATCAACAAGGCGGACGCCGCCGACCCCGAGGTCCTGCAGCGCCTGCTGCGCCGCGAGCCGCACGCCATCGTGGTGTCGGCCCGCAGCGGTCTGGGCATCGAGGAGCTGCTGCGCCTGATCGACGACGAGCTGCCGCGCCCGGCCATCCAGATCGAGGCGCTCGTCCCGTACACCCGGGGCGACCTGGTCTCCCGGGTGCACGCCGAGGGCGAGCTGCTCTCCACCGAGCACACCGGCGAGGGCACGCTGATCAAGGCGAAGGTGGCGGCCGAGCTGGCCTCGGAGCTGGAGCGCTTCGCCGTGGTGACGCAGGGCTGAGCAGCCCTGCGAATGACGCGACCGCGGGCCCCGATCTCCACCGAGACCGGGGCCCGCGGTCCGTTCCCGCGCTGCCGTGTTGCCGCAGGCCGGGCTACTTCGCGGTCCTGCTGAAGTACTCGAAGGCCTGCTTCGCGTTGTCCTGCAGCGACGGGCCGGCCATCCAGGTCGGCTCGTCCACCGGGCCGATCGAGTTGACGCTGATCAGCGCGGGCCTGCCGTCCCTGGTGACGAACCAGCCGCCGCCGCTGGAGCCGCCGGTCATCGTGCAGCCGATCACGTACATCTCGGGCCGGGCCCGGTCGAAGGACAGCGCGGCCGGCCGGACGGCGGAGTCGCAGTGGTTGAGCTCCATGCCGTCGAACGGCTGATCGGCCGGGTAGCCGTAGGAGAAGGCCGAGGTGATCTGCTCCCGCGGGGCGTTGAACCAGATCGGCACCGAGCTGCCGACGGTCTCCTCCAGGGACGTGTCGCCGCCGTTCTCGTTCCTGACCTTGATGATCCCGTAGTCGAACTGGTTGTTGGCGCCGACGCCGCTCTCCTTCACCCAGGTCGGCGAGACCAGCGCACCGGTGGCCACCCAGCGGCCGTACGGCGACACCTGGGCCTCGGTGTACTTCCGGCCCCGGCCGGCCAGGCCGTCCCGGTTGTACAGCGGCACGAAGGTGATGTCCTTCAGCCAGCCACCGCCGGTGCCGTCGTGCAGGCAGTGCGCCGCCGTGTACACCAGGTTGCTGCGCCCCGGGTTCGCCGGGTCGGTGACCACGGTGCCCGAGCACATCGACGCGCCCTCGGGGGTGGTCATGAAGATCTTGCCGAGGACGGCCGCGTTCCTGCCGTACGGGTGCGTGGCCGCCTTCGCCGGGATGGCGGCCGGCGGACGGAAGTCGGAGCCCGCCGAGTGGGTGGACAGCTTCGGGGTCTCCCGTCCCTTCGCCTCCTCCATCCTGGCCGCGTCCCAGAAGCCCTTGACGACCTCGTTCCTGAAGACGTTGTCGTCGACGAACCGGCGCCAGTCGTCGGGCTTCCAGTTCGCGATCTCCCGCAGGCCGGTCGGCAGCACCAGGCCGGGCTTCGCCCCGGCGGTGGCCGTCGAGGCCGTGGCGGCCGGCGCTCCCGTGGTGGAGGGCGCGGCGTCGGCGCTGTTCACGCTGCCGTCCGGTTCGCACCCGGTGGCGGTGAGGACGACGGCGGCGGCCAGGGCCGCGCAGGCGAGGCCCCTCCGGTGCCGGATCGGCCTTCTGCGGCTGTCGGTGGGCTCGGTAGGCAAGGTTCTTCGGTTCCCCGTGGTCGTCGGATCTCGCGGAGCGGCGGCGGTGCGGGCCGAGCGGCCGGGGCGGCTACTTCTTGGAGATGTAGTCCAGGGCCTGCTTGGCGGTGCTCTCCAGGTAGGGGCCGCTCAGCGAGGTGTGCTCGATGGTGCCGATCGAGGTGTTGCTGACCAGTGCCCTCCGGCCGTCCGGCATCGTGGCGAACCAGCCGCCGCCGCTGGAGCCCTGGGTCATGTCGCAGCCGATGGTGAGCATCGAGGGCCGCCCGGCGTCGAACGAGAGCCGGGACGGCCGCCCGCCGTCGCACCGGTACAACTCCTGCCCGTCGAAGGGCTTGTAGAGCGGGTAGCCCCAGGCCGAGACGGACAGCGCGTCGCGCGGGGCGTCGAACCAGACCGGCACGGCCGAACCGACCGTCTCCTCCAGCGACCTGCCGCCGCCGTTCTGGTTGTGCACCCGCATGATCGCGAAGTCGTACTGGCTCGCGGAGTCGCCCGTCCCGCCGCCCTCGGCCGTCCACTGCGGCGACGGGACGACCTTGTCGGCCCACCAGGTGCCCAGCGGCGCGAGCTTGTCCAGCGGCGCCTTCCGGCCGCTGCTGGAGGCGCCGGAGTCGTTGTACGCGGGGACGAACACGAGGTCCTTGAAGAACGTCCCGCCCTTGCCCTGGTGCACGCAGTGGCCCGCCGTCCACACCAGGTTGCTCTTCCCCGGGTGCGCGGGGTCGGCGATCACCGTGGCCGAGCAGTTGCCCCGGCCGCCGTCGGCGCTGAAGAACACCTTGCCGGACGGCTGCCCGGTGTACGGCCGGGCGACCGGCGCCGCCTTGACCACGGCGGGCTCCGGGTCGTTGGCGCCGCTGTCCGCGGCCGGCGCGGCGGTCGGCGGAGCCGGGTCGGCGGGCTTGGAGTCGCCCATCTTGTCCGGGTTCCAGAAGTCCTTGACGACGGGGTTGTTGAAGACGTGCTGGGAGGCCCAGCTGTCCCAGTCCTCGAACTTCCACTTCTTCAGGTCGTCCCAGCTCTTCGGCAGCCCGTCCAGCAGACCGGTCGGCAGCCCCGTCGGCAGCGTCACCCCGCCGATCACTCCGCTGATCAGAGCGCCGTTCGAGGCGGTCGCCGGCGGTGGCTGGGCGCCGCCGCCGGCCGCGCCCGGCCCGCAGGCGCTCACGGTGAGGAGTGCCGCGGCGGCGAGGGCCGCGGCCGCGCCGCGCCTGCGGCCTGATCGGCGGATCGGTGACATGGCTTCGCTTCCCCCGTAGTTCGACTCCCGGCACCGGCCGGCCCGGCATCGGCCGGCGGCTCGTGGCACCGGACACGGTGGAGTCTTCCACCGGGCATCAGGACGGCGCAGCACGCCCCCCGGGTTGCGGCCATGACGCAAGGTCACCGTTCTGTGATGTGGGCCCGGCGGGCGACCCGCTCGCCAGTACGGCCGTGATCGGCGGGCCGCTGTCTCGTTGGAACAGGGCGGGTTCCCTCCTCAGGGTGAGTAACCCCCGCTCTTCACCCCAACGAGTGAGCCGTCCTTGTGATCACCCTTCGCAGGTAGGTAACCCTTACCTGACGCACGGTGAGAGGTGTCCGCCAGACGCCCCCCGACCTGCCGCGCCCGCAGCCCCACGCGCACCAAGGAGCAGCCTTGAGCACCGCCCTCACCGGAGCCCCGACCGTCGTTCCGCATCTGCCGGAACAGGCTGCCCCGCGCCGACCGGCCCCCGAACGGGAGCAGACCGAGCAGGACCGCGCCGAACGGTCCCGGCCGGAGCACGCGCAACCGGACCGCCTGCTGCACCACGACCCGGCCGTCGCAGCCGAACAGGCCGCGCTGGAGGCCCTGCTGCGCTGCTGGG
The DNA here is from genome assembly GCF_042669755.1 of Kitasatospora sp. NPDC057223. NCBI lineage: Bacteria > Bacillati > Actinomycetota > Actinomycetes > Kitasatosporales > Streptomycetaceae > Kitasatospora > Kitasatospora sp. NPDC057223. The sequence continues at coordinate 34,129 of NZ_JBHUWW010000049.1, forward strand.
CGAGGGAGACCGGTGTCGCCCCGGGCCCCGACGGCCGGCTGCGGATCGCCGTGCTCGGCGGTGCGGCCGCGCTCACCGTCCCCGTCCGGCACTGGTCGGCCTGCGGCTGGCACCGCTTCGGCGCCGCCACCCTGACCGCCGGCTACGACGCCGCCACCGCGCCGACCGGGGCGCCGGCCGCACCCGTCGACGCCGTCACGGCCGCCGCACTGCTCGCCGCGGCCGCCGCCGACCGGCCCGACCCGGGCCGGATCGCCGACCTCGCGGCCCGCGTCGCCGACTCGGTGAGCCGCACGGCCGACATCCTGGCCCACCGCAGGCAGGCCCCGCCGCCGGCCGCCGGCGAGCGCCCCGCCACGCCCTTCCTGGCCGCCGAACAGGCCCTGCTGCTCGGCCACCCGCTGCACCCGACCCCGAAGAGCCGCGACGGCCTGGGGCCGGCCCAGAGCGCGGCCTACTCCCCGGAGCTGCGCGGCTCCTTCCAACTGCACTGGTACGCCGTCGACCGCGACCTGCTGGCCGCCGGATCGGCACTCGCCGAGAGCGCCGAGCAGCTCACCGCAGGCCTGCTGGCCGCCCCGGGCCTGCTGCCGCCCGGCGCCGCCGCCCTGCCGCTGCACCCCTGGCAGGCCCGCGAACTGGCGCTGCGCCCCGCCGTCGCCGCCCTCCTCGCGGACGGCGGCCTGCACGACCTGGGCGCGCACGGCGACCCCTGGTACCCGACCTCCTCCGTCCGGACGGTCTACCGCCCCGGCACTCCCTGGATGCTCAAGCTGTCGCTCGGACTGCGGATCACCAACTCCCGCCGGGAGAACCTCCGCAAGGAGCTTCACCGGGGCCTGGAGGTGCACCGGCTGCTGGAAGCGGGGCTCGGCGGCGAGTGGAGCGCGGCCCACCCCGGCTTCGACATCGTCCGCGACCCGGCCTGGATCGGCGTCGACCTGCCCGGCGGCCCGGCCGACCCGAGCGGCCTGGACACCGTCCTGCGGCAGCAGCCGTTCGGGCCCGCTCAGCGCGCGCTGTGCGTCGCCGGGCTGGTCGCCGAGCAGCCACTCGGCCCGTCCGAGCACGTCCGCTCCCAACTCGGCGACGTCCTGCGGTCGCTGTCGCCGCGCTGCGGCCGGCCGCTGCAGACGGTGGCCACCGAGTGGTTCCTGCGCTACCTGGACGCGGTCGTCCTGCCGGTGCTCTGGCTGGACGGCCGGGCCGGCATCGCCCTGGAGGCGCACCAGCAGAACAGCCTCGTCCTGCTGGACACCGAGGGCTGGCCGGTCGGCGGCCGCTACCGCGACAACCAGGGCTACTACTTCCGCACCTCGCACGCCGAGCGGCTGCACGCCCGGCTGCCCGGTCTCGGCAGCGCCAGCGACACCTTCGTCGCGGACGACGTCGCCGACGAGCGGTTCGCCTACTACCTCGGCATCAACCACGTCCTCGGCCTGATCGGCGCCCTCGGCTCCCAGCGCCTCGCCGACGAGCGGATCCTGCTGGCCGCACTGCGCCGCTTCCTGGCCGGGCCGCGCGCCCGCGCCACCGGGTCCGCGCTGCCCGCCCGGCTGCTGGACTCGCCCACCCTGCGCTGCAAGGCCAACCTGCTCACCCGGCTGAACGGCCTGGACGAACTCGTCGGCCCGGTCGAGACCCAGTCGGTGTACGTGGACATCCCCAACCCGGTGGCCGCCGCGTGACGGCCTCCCCCCGTACGGGGGCGCGGGTGATACTGCCGCGCGCTCCCGCCGACCTGCTCGACGGCATCGCCCGCTGGGGCACCATGCCCACCGACGCCGGTGACTTCCGGCTGCGGCCGGTCCGCCTCACCACGGACCTGCCACTGCTCGCCGAGTGGATGAACGACCCCGAGATCGCCGCCTTCTGGGAGCTCGACGGGCCGCCCGCCACCACCGAGCAGCACCTGCGCGGGCAGATCGAGGGCGACGGCCGCAGTGTGCCCTGCCTCGGCCTGCTGGACGGCAGCCCGGTGAGCTACTGGGAGGTCTACCGGGCCGACCTCGACCCGCTCGCCCGGTACTACCCGGCCAGGCCGCACGACACCGGCGTGCACCTGCTGCTCGGCCCCTCCCGGGCCCGCGGCCGGGGCCTGGGCAGCCTGCTGATCGCCGCCCTGGCCGAGCGCATCCTGCAGGCCCGCCCCCGCTGCAACCGCGTCGTCGCCGAACCGGACGTGCGCAACCTGCCGTCCGTCCGGGTCTTCGAACGCGCCGGCTTCGAGTTCACCGCCGAACTCGACCTGCCCACCAAGCGCGCCGCCCTGATGATCCGCCGCCGGCCGGCGGCCGGCCGGCCGGTCCAGCCGCCGCCGACCATGCCCTGACCGCCCCTCGACTCCCCCCTAGGACACCCCCTCCTTCATGGACACACCCCCCTCCGCCCCCTACGACCTGCTCGGCGTCGGCATCGGTCCGTTCAACCTCTCGCTCGCCGCCCTCGCCGACGGGGCGGCCGGCCTGCGCACCCTGTTCTGCGAGGCCCGGCCGGAGTTCCGCTGGCACCACGGGATGCTGGTCGACGGCGCCCGGATGCAGGTGCCCTTCCTCGCCGACCTGGTCTCGCTGGTGGACCCGACCAGCCCGTGGTCGTTCCTCAACTACCTGCGCGAGCAGGGCCGGCTCTTCCCGTTCTACTTCGCCGAACGGTTCCAGCTGCCGCGCCGCGAGTACGACCACTACTGCCGCTGGGCCGCCGAGCGGCTGCCCGGCTGCCGCTTCTCCACCGAGGTGACCGCCCTGCACTGGTCCGGCGGCCTGTTCCGGGCCGAGCTGACCGACACCGGTACGGGGGAGCGCACCGTGGCGCACGCCCGCAACGTCGTCCTCGGCGTCGGCACCCGGCCCGTCCGCCCGGAGGCCTTCGCCGCCCTCGACGGGCACCCGGCGGTCTGGCACTGCACGGACTACCTGGAGCGCCGGCACACCCTCGACGGCGCCCGGGACATCACCGTCGTCGGCTCCGGCCAGTCCGGCGCGGAGGTCTTCCTCGACCTGCTGCGCCGGCGCGGCGAGGACGGCACCCGGCTGCGCTGGCTCACCCGGACCCGCGCCCTGGCGCCGATGGAGTACTCCAAACTCGGGCTGGAGCACTTCACCCCCGACTACACCCGGTACTTCCACGGGCTGCCGGGCGCCGTCCGCGACGCGCTCGTCCCCGCGCAGTGGCAACTGCACAAGGCCGCCAGCGCCGAGACCCTCGCCGAGATCCACGACCACCTGTACGAGCGCACCATCGGCCGCCCGGTCGGCGACGCCGCCGTCGAGATCACCCCGGGCACCGCCGTCACCGACGCCCGGCCGGGGCCCTGCGGCGGCTTCGAACTGCGCTGCCGGCACGTCGACTCCGGCGCCGAGCACGTCGTGCGCACCGACGCCGTGGTGCTCGCCACCGGCCACCGGGCCGCCCCGCCCGCCGCCCTCGAACCACTGGCCGCCCTGATCGACTGGGACGAGGCCGGCCGCTACCGGGTCGATCTGGACCATCGCGTCGCCACCCTCCCGGAGTTGACCGGCGGCCTGTACGTTCAGAACGCCGAACTGCACACCCACGGGGTCGGCACCCCGGACCTCGGGCTGGGCGCACACCGGGCCGCCGTCATCCTCAACGCGGTCGCGCGGCGCACGGTCCACCGGCTGCCCGGCCGCACCGCCTGGACCACCTTCGCCCCGCCCGCCGGCTCCCCGGCCCCCGCCGCCCCGCCCGCAACAGGCCTCCCGCGACCCCAGGAGTGGATCCGTGCCGCTGCAGCCAGCCGCTGAGCCGCCGCTGTACCTGCCCCCGCAGCTCACCCCGGAGCACTGGGCGCGGGCCCGCCGGGCGATGCTGGCCAAGATGCTCGGCGAGTTCGCGTACGAGGAGCTGATCGCGCCGGTCGCCGAGGACGACGGCCGCCACCGGCTCACCCTGCCCGGCGGCGTCACCTACCGCTTCGCCGCCCGGCGCGGCGCGTACGGCAGCTGGCAGGTCGACCCGGCCACCCTGCACTGCTCGCACGACGCCGACCTCGACCCGCTGCGCTTCCTCCAGTACTCCCGGCACGCGCTCGGCCTCGGCGGCGACACCACCGGGCACCTCGTCCGGGAGCTCACCGCCACCCTGCTCGCCGACGCCCACCAGCTCGCCACCGCACCGACCGCCGCCGAGCTGGCCGACCTCGGCCACACCGAGCTGGAGGGGCGCCAGGGCGGCCACCCCTGGATCGTCCCCAACAAGGGCCGGCTGGGCTTCTCCGCGGTCGACGCCGCCCGCTGGGCACCGGAGGCCAGGACGCCCCGGCCACTGCCCTGGATCGCCGTGCACAAGCGGCTCGCCACCTACCGGGGCGTCCCCGGCCTGGAGCACCCGGAGCTGCTGTACCGGACGGAACTGGACGACCCCGGCGCCCTGCGCGCGCTGCTCGGCGAGGCGGCCGACGACTACCTGCTGCTGCCCGTCCACCCCTGGCAGTGGGACGAGACCGTCGTGCCGCTGTTCGCCCCCTGGATCGCCTCCGGGGAGATCGTCCCGCTGCCCTCGGACGGCGACCTGCGGCTGCCGCAGCAGTCCATCCGGTCGTTCTTCAACGTGAGCCGCCCCGAACGCTGCACGGTCAAACTGCCGCTGGCGATCCTCAACACCCTGGTCTGGCGCGGCCTGCCCACCGAGCGCACGCTGGTCGCGCCCGCCGTGACCAGCTGGATCCACGGCCTGCGGGAAGGCGACGCGTTCCTGCGCGACGAGTGCCGGGTGATCCTGCTCGGCGAGATCGCCTCCGTCACCGTCGACCACCCGGTCTACCGCGAGCTGCCCGAGACGCCCTACCAGTACAAGGAACTCCTCGGCGCGATCTGGCGCCAGCCGCTCGGCCCCTTCCTCGACCCCGGGGAGCGCGGCCGCACGCTGGCCGCCCTGCTCCAGACCGGCTCCGACGGCCGGGCGCTGGCCGCCGAACTGATCGCCCGCTCCGGCCTCACCCCGCAGGAGTGGGTCGGCCGGCTGTTCGGCGCGATGCTGCCCCCGCTGCTGCACTTCCTGTACCGCTACGGCACCGTCTTCTCCCCGCACGGGGAGAACGCCATCGTGGTGTTCGACTCCGCGGACGTCCCCGTCCGGCTCGCCGTCAAGGACTTCGTCGACGACGTCAACCTCAGCGACCAGGACCTGCCCGAACTGCGCGGCCTCCCCGCCGAGATCAGCGGCGTCCTGCTGCGGGACGCGCCGGACTTCCTCTGCCAGTTCCTGCACTCCGGCCTCTTCATCGGCGTCTACCGCTTCCTCGCACCACTGCTCGACCAGCAGACCGAGCCCGGGCTGCAGCTGCCGGAGCCCGAGTTCTGGGCCCTGCTGCGGGCCGAGATCCTGCGCTACCAGGCGCGGTTCCCCGAGCTGCGGGAGCGTTTCGACCTCTTCGAGCTGTTCAGCCCCGCCATCGACCGGCTCTGCCTCAACCGCAACCGCCTGCTGCTCGACGGCTACCGGGACCGCCCGCAGCGCCCGCACGCCGCCGTGCACGGCCAGGTCGCCAACGCACTCCACCCCGGTGTGCTCGCGGCGATGCCCGGGCAGCGGAGCCGGATTGTCACCCCCGCGCCGTAGGGTGGGAGCGCGATGACGAACGACTCCCCACCCCAGCCCCCGCCCGGCGACGAAGACGCCGCCGAGGCCGCGCCCGCCTCCTCCCGCGCCCGGCTCCCCGAACTGCTGCACGCGGCGGTCGCCGCGGTCGGCGGCGTCGAGCGCCCCGGCCAGGTCCGGATGGCCGAGGCCGTCGCCGACGCCGTCGGCCACGGCGAGCACCTGCTCGTCCAGGCCGGCACCGGCACCGGAAAGTCCCTCGCGTACCTGGTGCCGGCGCTCGCGCACGGTGACCGGGTGGTGGTCGCCACGGCCACCCTCGCGCTCCAGCGCCAGCTGGTGGAGCGGGACCTGCCGCGGACGGTCGACGCCCTGCACCCCGTGCTGCGCCGCCGCCCGCTGTTCGCCATGCTCAAGGGCCGCTCCAACTACCTCTGCCTGCACCGCGCGCACGAGGGCACCCCGAGCGAGGAGGGCGAGGGCCTGTTCGACCCGGTCGACGCCCTGGGCGGCCCCGCCGGCAAGCTCGGCCAGGACGTCCTGCGGCTGCGCGACTGGGCGGACGAGACGGAGACCGGCGACCGCGACGACCTCACGCCGGGCGTCTCCGACAAGGCCTGGGCGCAGCTCTCCGTCACCTCCAGGGAGTGCCTGGGCGCGAGCAAGTGCGCGTACGGGCAGGAGTGCTTCGCCGAGAAGGCCCGGGAGCGCGCCAAGCTGGCGGACGTCGTCGTCACCAACCACGCGATGCTGGCGATCGACGCCATCGAGGGCGCACCGGTGCTGCCCGAGCACGAGCTGCTGATCGTCGACGAGGCGCACGAGCTGGTCAACCGGGTGACCGGTGCGGCCACCGCCGAGCTGACCGTGGGCGCCGTCAACCGGGCCGTGAAGCGGGCCGCGAGGCTCGCCAACGAGAAGGCCGTGGACGCCCTGCAGGCCGCCGCCGAGAGCTACCACGGGCTGATGGAGACGGCCCAGCCGGGCCGGGTCGAGGAGCTGCCCGAGTACCTCTCCTACGCGGTCTCGGCGATCCGGGACGCCGCCCGCCAGGTGATCACCTCGCTGGGGGAGACCCGCGACAAGTCGCTCACCGACGAGGACGTCGTGCGCAAGCAGGCGATGGCCTCCGCCGAGACGCTGCACGAGACGACGGAGCGGCTGCTGGCGGAGTCCGCCTGGGACGTGGTGTGGATCGAGCGCCCCGACCGGTTCGGGCTGGGCGCGGCCTCGCTGCGGGTCGCGCCGCTGAGCGTCTCCGGGCTGCTGCGGGAGAACCTCTACAAGGAGCGCTCGGTCGTCCTCACCTCGGCGACGCTGAAGCTCGGCGGGGACTTCAACGGCGTGGCCGCCTCGGTGGGCCTGCCGGGCGAGGGCCGGCTGGCGGACGACCGCTCCCCGCAGGAGCCGGAGCGCGAGCGCGGCGAGGACACCCCGCCGTACTGGCGCGGGATCGACGTCGGCTCCCCGTTCGCGTACCCGAAGCAGGGCATCCTGTACGTCGCGAAGCACCTGCCGCCGCCGGGCCGGGAGCCCGACCGGCCGGAGATGCTGGCGGAGCTGGAGGAGCTGATCGGTGCGGCCGGCGGCCGCACCCTCGGCCTGTTCTCCTCGATGCGGGCCGCTCAGGCGGCGGCCGAGGCGATGCGCGAGCGACTGGACAACAAGATCCTGCTGCAGGGCGAGGACACCCTCGGCGAGCTGATCCGGGACTTCGCCTCCGAGGCCACGGCCTGTCTGTTCGGCACGCTCTCGCTGTGGCAGGGCGTGGACGTGCCGGGCTCCGCCTGCCAGCTGGTGGTGATGGACCGGATTCCCTTCCCCCGGCCGGACGACCCGCTGATGAGTGCCCGGCAGAAGGCCGTCGAGGAGGCCGGCGGGAACGGCTTCATGGCGGTCGCGGCCACCCACGCGGCGCTGCTGATGGCCCAGGGCGCCGGCCGGCTGGTCCGCGCGGCGGACGACCGCGGCGTGGTGGCGGTGCTCGACCCGCGGTTGGCGACGGCCCGGTACGGCAGCTTCTTCCGCTCCTCGATGCCGGAGTTCTGGTACACCACCGACCGCAACCAGGTGCGCCGCTCGCTGGCGGCGATCGACGCCTCGGCGCCGGAGCCCAGGCCGGTCGCCAAGCGCGGCTGACCGCTCCTGCCCGGCCGGGCCGCACGACCCCCCGGCCGCACGACAGAGGGGGCTCCGGCCGTCGCCGGAGCCCCCCTCATCTGTCCTGCGGGGCGGTGCTGGTGGTGCTGCCGGGTCAGAGCCGGCGGAGCACCGCGACGACCTTGCCCAGGATGGTCGCGTTGTCGCCGGGGATCGGGTCGTACGCCGCGTTGTGCGGCATCAGCCAGATCCGGCCGTCCTCGCGCTTCAGGCGCTTGACGGTGGCCTCGCCGTCGATCATCGCGGCCACGATGTCGCCGTTCTCGGCCACGGGCTGGCGGCGGACGGTGACCCAGTCCCCGTCACAGATGGCCGCCTCGATCATCGAGTCGCCGCGCACGGTGAGTGCGAACAGCTCGCCCTCGCCGACCAGCTGACGCGGGAGCGGGAAGACGTCCTCGACGGTCTGCTCGGCGAGGATCGGGCCGCCGGCGGCGATCCGGCCGACCAGCGGCACGTAGGAGGTGGACGGGCGGCCGGCCGTCTCCGCGGTGTTGGGGCGGGCGACCTCGACCCCGCGGACCTCGTACGCCCGGGGGCGGTGCGGGTCGCGGCGCAGGAATCCCTTGCGCTCCAGGGCCATCAGCTGGTGGGCGACCGAGGAGGTGCTGGACAGGCCGACGGCCTGGCCGATCTCACGCATGCTCGGCGGGTAGCCCCGGCGCTGGACCGAGTCCCTGATGACCTCGATGACGCGGCGCTGGCGCTCGGTCAGGCCGGCTTCGTCGGTGCGGATGCCGGGGGGGCGGCCCGGCGCGGAACGGGTGGGGGCGGGGTGGCCGAGAGCGCCGTCCTGGGTGGCGGAGTGCTCGATCGACTGGTCGGGGACGCGGCCGACGCTGGTGACGGCCTGGCCGATGTGGCGGTGGTCTTCGCTACGGTCCATGCTGTGGTCCACACTCTGCTGGTTCGTGGTGCGCTGACCCACCTTGAGCTGGGAGTGCTCCTGCACCGGGATGGTGTTGCTTTCGATCGTGTTCACAGCGGCCCCTCTCGACGGATGTCCTCCCGTTTTCCAGCCCAACGGCACCACCTATCGAAAGGTTGCGCCAAACACACGTTCGAGTGAATTATTCGAGAGTTGGCGCACTCGATCAAGGCTTTGTTGTACATCGATTAAATGTTCGACTTCACAAGTCTAATCGGCATCGACACGCCTGGGGTCTCAGGTCCCCCCGAGAGCTAGATGTAGTGGCTACAGTCCTCCTCGTGGCCCACCAGTTGTGGTTGGGCCCCTCGGATCGCGTAGACTCGTCGGAGTCCACACGTCATGCCAGGGAGGGATTCCTCAGGTGCACTGCCCCTTCTGCCGGCACTCCGACAGCCGTGTCGTCGACAGTCGCACGACGGACGACGGCAGCTCGATCCGCCGCCGCCGCCAGTGCCCCGACTGCAGCCGTCGTTTCACCACGGTGGAGACGGCCGCGCTGATGGTCATCAAGCGCAGCGGCGTCACCGAGCCGTTCAGCCGGGAAAAGGTCATCTCCGGAGTCCGCAAGGCCTGCCAGGGCCGGCCGGTCACCGAGGACGCCCTGGCGCAGCTCGGCCAGCGGGTCGAGGAGTGCCTGCGGGCCAGCGGCAGCGCCGAACTCTCGACACACGACGTGGGGCTGGCCATACTCGGTCCGCTCAAGGACCTCGACGTCGTCGCCTACCTGCGCTTCGCCAGCGTGTACCGGGCGTACGACGGTCTCGAGGACTTCGAGGCCGCCATCGCGGAACTCCGCGCCGAGCGGCCCTTCGCCCTGGAGGACGGCACCCCCGTGCCGGCCCCCGCAGGTGCCGCCTGACCGCACCGGTCGCAACCGGCGGCACCGGAAGAACGACCGACCGCACCGACACGACGTACCGACCGGCCCCCCGGGGCCGAAGCGTGCCCGGAATCCGGGCACAGAACATCACAAACCGTGCACGAGCAGCCGGCACCCCCGGCGGCCGCACACCAGGAGAAGCGAACCAGCGGCACCCCGGAAGCAATGGGGTGCTCAGGGCGTTTGCCCAGGAGGAGGAGCGAGAAGTGACAGACACGACGAGCGGTTCCGCACGCGGGTCCAAGTCCGACAAGACGGCGAAGGGTGCCGGGAAGGCGCCCAAGGGCGGTCTGCGGATCGATCGCATCTACACCACTCCTGGAGTGCACCCCTACGACGAGGTGACCTGGGCGCGGCGCGACGTCGTCATGACCAACTGGCGCGACGGCTCGATCAACTTCGAGCAGCGCGGCGTCGAGTTCCCCGACTCCTGGTCGGTGAACGCGGTGAACATCGTCACCTCCAAGTACTTCCGCGGCGCCGTCGGCAGCCCGCAGCGCGAGTGGAGCCTCAAGCAGATCATCGACCGCGTGGTGCTCACCTACCGCGCCGCCGGTGAGAAGAACGGCTACTTCGCCGGCCCGGACGACGCCGAGATCTTCGAGCACGAGCTGACCCACGCCCTCCTCCACCAGGTCTTCAGCTTCAACTCGCCGGTCTGGTTCAACGTCGGCACCAAGCAGCCCCAGCAGGTCAGCGCGTGCTTCATCCTGGCCGTCGACGACTCCATGGAGTCGATCCTCGACTGGTACAAGGAAGAGGGCATGATCTTCAAGGGCGGCTCCGGCGCCGGCCTGAACCTCTCCCGCATCCGCTCCAGCAAGGAGCTGCTGAGCTCCGGCGGCAACGCCTCCGGCCCGGTCTCCTTCATGCGCGGCGCCGACGCCTCGGCCGGCACCATCAAGTCGGGCGGCGCCACCCGCCGCGCGGCCAAGATGGTCGTCCTGGACGTCGACCACCCGGACGTCGAGGCCTTCATCGAGACCAAGGTGAAGGAGGAGGAGAAGATCCGCGCCCTGCGCGACGCGGGCTTCGACATGGACCTCGGCGGGGACGACATCGCCTCCGTCCAGTACCAGAACGCCAACAACTCCGTCCGCGTCTCCGACGAGTTCATGACCGCGGTCGAGAACGGCACCGAGTTCGGCCTGCGCGCCCGGATGACCGGCGAGGTCATCGAGACCGTCGACGCGAAGAAGCTGTTCCGCAAGATGGCCGAGGCCGCCTGGGCCTGCGCCGACCCGGGCATCCAGTACGACTCGACGATCAACCACTGGCACACCTGCCCGGAGTCCGGCCGCATCAACGCGTCCAACCCCTGCTCCGAGTACATGCACCTGGACAACTCCAGCTGCAACCTCGCCTCGCTCAACCTGATGAAGTTCCTGCGCGACGACGACAGCTTCGACGCCGAGCGCTTCGCCAAGGTCGTCGAGCTGGTCATCACCGCGATGGACATCTCCATCTGCTTCGCCGACTTCCCGACCGAGAAGATCGGCGAGACCACCCGCGCCTACCGCCAGCTCGGCATCGGCTACGCCAACCTCGGCGCGCTGCTGATGGCCACCGGCCACGCGTACGACTCCGAGGGCGGCCGCGCGCTGGCCGGCGCCATCACCTCGCTGATGACCGGCACCGCCTACCGCCGCGGCGCCGAGCTCGCCGGCGTCGTCGGCCCGTACGACGGCTACGCCCGCAACGCCGCCCCGCACCGGCAGGTCATGAAGCAGCACGCCGACGCCAACAGCGCCGCCGTCGCCGTCGACGAACTGGACGCGCCGGTCTGGGCCGCCGCCACCGAGACCTGGCAGGACGTGCTGCGCCTCGGCGCGGAGAACGGCTTCCGCAACGCCCAGGCCTCGGTGCTCGCCCCCACCGGCACCATCGGCCTGATGATGGACTGCGACACCACCGGCGTTGAGCCCGACCTCGCCCTGGTCAAGTTCAAGAAGCTGGTCGGCGGCGGCTCGATGCAGATCGTCAACGGCACCGTGCCGCGCGCCCTGCGCCGCCTCGGCTACCAGCCGGAGCAGGTCGAGGCGGTCGTCGCCCACATCGCCGAGCACGGCAACGTGGTCGGCGCCCCGGGCCTGAAGCCCGAGCACTACGAGGTGTTCGACTGCGCGATGGGCGAGCGGGTCATCTCGGCGATGGGCCACGTGCGGATGATGGCGGCGATCCAGCCGTGGATCTCCGGCGCGATCTCCAAGACCGTGAACATGCCCTCCGTCGCCACCGTCGAAGAGGTCGAGGAGATCTACTTCGAGGCGTGGAAGCTCGGCGTCAAGGCGCTCGCCATCTACCGCGAGAACTCCAAGGTCGGCCAGCCGCTCTCGGCGAAGAAGACCAAGGCCGAGGAGGCCGCCGAGGCCGCCCCCGTCGTCCAGCAGATCGTCGAGTACCGCCCCGTCCGCAAGCGCCTCCCCAAGGGCCGCCCCGGCATCACCACCTCCTTCACGGTGGGCGGCGCCGAGGGCTACATGACCGCCAACTCGTACCCGGACGACGGCCTCGGCGAGGTCTTCCTCAAGATGTCCAAGCAGGGCTCGACCCTCGCGGGCATGATGGACGCCTTCTCCATCGCCGTCTCGGTCGGCCTGCAGTACGGCGTGCCGCTGGAGACGTACGTCTCGAAGTTCACCAACATGCGCTTCGAGCCGGCCGGCCTCACCGACGACCCGGACGTGCGGATGGCGCAGTCGATCGTCGACTACATCTTCCGCCGCCTGGCGCTGGACTTCCTCCCGTTCGAGACCCGCTCGGCGCTCGGCATCCACTCCGTCGAGGAGCGTCAGCGGCACCTGGACACCGGCTCCTACGAGCCGCTGGAGAACGACGAGGAGCTGGACACCGAGAGCCTCGCCCAGTCCGCGCCGCGCTCCGCCGGCCGGGCCGCCGAGCCGGTCTCGGCCCCGTGGCCGGCCACCGTCGAGCCGCCGAAGGCCGCCCCGGCCCAGGCCCACAACTCGACGGAGCTGATGGAGATCCAGCTCGGCCTGAACGCCGACGCGCCGCTCTGCTTCTCCTGCGGCACCAAGATGCGCCGCGCGGGCAGCTGCTACCTCTGCGAGGGCTGCGGCTCGACCAGCGGCTGCAGCTGACCGGCAGCCGCGCCGGCCGGGTGAGTCCGCGCCGGTGAACTGACGCTCCGCGCGTCCGAGAGGGAGTCCGCCCCATGGGGCGGACTCCCTCTTCGCGTGCCGGGTCCGAGCTTGTCAACCTAGATTGACAGCCTTCGACTGTCAATCTAGGTTGACACCATGAGCGATACCAAGGAGCTCGCGGCAGCCGCGAGCAGTCGTGACCCCGCCGTGGGGCTGCGGGCGGTCCGCGCCCTGCGCGACCTGGCGGACCGCCTGGAGGACCTCCAGGTCGGCAGCGCCCGGGGCCAGGGGTGGTCCTGGCAGGACATCGCGGTCTGCCTGGGGGTCAGCCGGCAGGCGGTCCACAAGAAGTACGCCAAGCGCGGTTTCGACGGGTTCGACAAGGACGGAGGCTGAGATGTTCGAGCGATTCACCGGGGCCGCGCGCCAGGCGGTCGTCGGGGCGCGGGAGGAGTCGGCCGCCCTGAGGCACGGGCACATCGGCACCGAGCACCTGCTGCTCGGCGTGCTGCGACAGGCGGACGACCCCGCCGCCGCCGTACTCGTCGACGCCGGGCTCGACCTGGCCACCGCGCGGGCCGCGGTGGCCCGGCTGCTCGGCGGCGGCGACGACGCCGAGGCACTGGCCACGATCGGAGTGGACCTGGACGCCGTCCGGGAGGCGGTCGAGGCGGCCTTCGGCGAGGGGGCGCTGGACGGGCCGCAGGCGCCGCCCGAGTCGCGCAGGCGGAGCTGGTTCAAGGGGGAGGGCGCCGGTCGCATGCCGTTCACCGGCCGGGCGAAGAAGACCCTGGAGCTGTCGCTGCGCGAGTCGCTCCGGCTGGGCTCCGGCGAGATCGCGGTGGGTCACCTCGTCCTCGGGCTGCTCCGCGAGGGCCGCGGGCTCGGTGCCCGGGTGATCGTCGACCACGGGCTCGATCCCGCCGCGGTGGGCCGCGCGGTCGAGGCCGCGCTCGTCCGTCCGGCCGGGTAGCAGGCGCCCGGTATCCGCGCCGCCCGGCATCGCCCGGCATCGATCGGCATCGACGGGCACGGGCCGCCAGGATCGGACGGTTCGTCAATTCATCGGTTGAGTAAGCCGAATGAACAGATATGATCGGCTGACCGCGCGAATTCAGCAGCCGCCCGGAGGCTCCGTCATCGGAACCTCCGGGCGGCTGCGCGCCGTCGCCCGCCGTACCGTCGACGCCTGCTGCCGAGGACCGGATTGATGAGAGCACGCACGAAACCCGCCGGTGGTCCGCCCCGGCGGCAGGCTCCGCGCGCCGTGGCCCTGACCGCAGCGGCCCTCCTGCCGGCCGCCGTGGCCGGGCCGGCGGCGGCCGCCCGGGCAGCCGCCGCGCACCAGACGCTCGCGCTCGCCGCGGTCTGCGCCGCCGTGCTCCTGTGGTGCGCGGCCGTCGGCTTCGCCGTCGCCGGCACCACGCGCACCCGCCGGCTGGCCGCCCGGCTGGCCGGCCACCAGGACGAACTGGCCGCCGCCCGCGAGGCGGAGGCGGCATCCCGGGCACAGGCGGACGAGGCCCGTGCGGCCGCCGCGGCCGCACGCACCGAGCGCGACGCCGCCCTCGCCGAGACCGCCGGCGCCCGCGCGGAACTCCGCCGGGCCCGCGCCACCGCCGAGGACGAACGCACCGGGCGCCTCGAACTCGTCCGGCTCGCCGACGAGATCCTCCCCGCACTGATCGGACGGCTGCACGCCGGAGCGTCCGTCGACACCGTGCTCGCCGGCCACCTCGGCCACCCGCACCTCGGCCTGCTGCGCACCGTCGCCCAGCAGGTCGGCCACGGGGAGCGGGTGCGGGCCGCCGCGCTCGCCGTCTGCGCCACCGCCGCGGGCCGGGTCCAGGCACTGGCCACCAGCATGCACGCCGACCTGCGGGAGATGCAGCACCGGCACGACGAGGACGTCCTCGGCGACCTGCTGAAGCTCGACCACGCCACCGCGCAGGCGGGCAGGATGGCCGACAGCATCGCCGTCCTCACCGGCGCCCGCTCCGGCCGCCGCTGGGCCAAGCCGATCGGGGTGGAGTCCGTGCTGCGCGGCGCGCTCGGCCGGATCGGCGCCTACCAGCGGGTGCGGCTGCACAACGCCAGTACCGCCGCCGTCGCCGGCTACGCGGCCGAGGGCGTGATGCACGCGCTCGCCGAACTGCTCGACAACGCGGCCAACTTCTCCGCCCCGCCGGCCGAGGTGCACGTCTATGTCGAGGAGGTGCACGCCGGCCTGGTGATCACCGTCGAGGACGGCGGGCTGGGCCTCGGCGAGAGCTGGCTGCGCCGCGCGGAGCGGGCCGTCTCCGCCGAGCCGCTCGACCTGAGCACGCTCTCGGCCGGCACCCGGCTCGGGCTCGCGGTGGTCGGCTCGCTGGCCCGCAAGCACGGACTGCAGATCTCCTTCCGGCCGTCCGCGCGCGGAGGCACGGGCGTGGTGATGCTCATCCCCGAGCAGCTCGTCAGCCACCCGCTGCCCGTCCCGGTGCCGCTGCGCGCGCAGCCGGTGCGGGAGCTCCCCGGGCCGGGCGACGACCGTCCGGCCGGCCGCGAAACCTTGCTCTCCACCGACGACGGCCTGCCCCAGCGGCGCCGCGGGCAGACACTCGCCGCTGCCGCCGCCCGGCCGGGCACCTCCGGCGGCGGGGCACCCGTCCTGACCGCCGCCCCGGCCGCCCCGGCCGCCGGCGGCGACGCGGCCCGGGCCGCCGCGCGCTTCGGAGCCTTCCGCAAGGCCGTGCAGGCACAGCCGCACTCCGACGATTCCCCCGTTTCCCCGAAGGACGACTCCTGATGAGCAGCGTGACCGACCGCGATCTCAACTGGCTGTTGGAGAACCTGCTGACTGCCACGCCGGGCGCGAGACACGCCCTGGTGCTCTCGGCGGACGGCCTGAAGCTCTGTCACACCGCCGCCCTGGAGACCGACCAGGCGGACCAGCTGGCCGCCATCGCCTCCGGAATGCAGAGCCTCGCGCACGGCGCCTCGATCGAGTTCGGCGACCGGTCGGGCGGGGTGCGGCAGTCGATGACGGAGTTCCACGGCGGCATCCTGTGCATCGTCGCGGCCGGCGAGGGCGCCCACCTGGCCGTGATCACCGACGACGAGGCCGACGTCGGCGTGGTCGGCCACAACATGCACGGCCTGATCGAGCAGATCGGCGTGCACCTGAGCGCGCCGCCGCGCCCGCTCGCGGAGGCCGGCCCGGGCGCCGCCGACGCCGCCGCGCCGGCATGAGCGAGCGGCGGGCGCCGGCGGTCCGCGACGAGGACCCGGACCGCCTCTACACCGTCACCGGGGGTCGCAGCCGCGCGCCGGACAAGGCCTTCGACCTGGTGACGCTCATCGTCGCGCAGTGCGAACCGGTGGCCGGCATGCAGTCCGAGCACGCCCGGATCCTGCGGATGTGCTCGGCCCCGGCCGCGGTGGTGGAGATCGCCGCGGAGCTCGGCCTGCCGGTGTCCGTCGTGAAGATCCTGCTGGGCGACCTGGCGCAGGCCGGGCAGATCACCGCCCGGCACCCGCGCTTCTCCCCGAGTCGGCGCCCCGGTGCGGCCCGGCTGCCCGACCTCGACACGTTGAAGCAGGTGCTCCATGGACTCCAGCAGCTCTGACCGCGCCGGCTCCGCCGCCGGCGGCCTGCCCCTGCGCACTCCGATCCGCACCCCGCTCGGTGCCGCCGCCGACAACGGCATGAAGATCGTGGTGCTCGGCGGGTTCGGTGTCGGCAAGACCACCCTGGTGGGCGCGGTGAGCGAGATCCGGCCGCTGAACACCGAGGAGACCATGACCCGGGCGGGCCTGGGCATCGACGACCCCTCGGCGGCCCCGGGCAAGCGGTCGACCACGGTCGCCTTCGACTTCGGCCGGATCACCCTCTCCGAGCGCAACGTGCTGTACCTGTTCGGCGCCCCGGGGCAGGAGCGGTTCTGGTTCCTCTGGGACCGCCTCTTCCACGGGGCGCTCGGCGCGGTCGTCCTGCTGGACACCCGCCGGCTCGCGGACTCCTGGTACGCCATCGACCGGCTGGAGCACCACGGCACGCCGTTCATCGTGGCCCGCAACATCTTCGAGGAACCCGTCCACACCCTGGACCAGGTCCGCAGGGCGCTCGACCTGCCCGCCCACGTCCCGCTGGTGGACTGCGACGCGCGCGACCGCGGGTCGAGCAAGCAGGTACTGGTCGAACTGGTCCGCCACCTGCACACCCTGGCCGAAGCCGAACAGGAGAGCCACCAGTGACCGAGCCCGCCCCCGTCCCGCCGCCGGGCTGCCCGGCCCACGGCGACGCCGCCCCGCTGTACGGCCCCCGCTTCCAGACCGACCCGGCACAGGTCTTCCAGGAACTTCGGGAGCGGTTCGGCCCGGTCGCCCCGGTCGAGGTCGGCGGCGGCGTGCCGGCCTGGCTGGTGCTCGGGTACCGCGAACTCCAGCTGGTGACCGGCCAGCCCGCCGTGTTCGGCCGCGACTCCAGCCGCTGGAACGCCTGGCCGTCCATCCCCGCGGACTGGCCGCTGACCCCGATGGTGGCGCCGCTGCCGTCGGTGCTCTACACCGAGGGCGAGGAGCACCGGCGGCGGGCCGGGGCCATCTCCGACGCCCTCGCCGAGGTGGACCCGTACGAGGTCCGCAAGCACTGCGAGGAACTCGCCGACCGCCTGGTGGACGGGTTCACCGGCCGCGGCGAGAGCGACCTGGTCGCCGAGTACGCGGACCGGCTGCCGCTGCTGGTGCTCTGCCGCCTCTTCGGGTTCGGCGAGGACCGGGCGCCCGGGATGATCAGCGCCATCCTCGACCTCCTGGACGGCGGACCGGCCGCCCTCGACGGCCAGCAGCGGATGGTCGACGACATGGTCCGGCTGGTCGCGAGCAAGCACGAGGCCCCGGGGGCCGACGTGACCTCGCGGATGCTCGCCCACCCCGCCGGGCTGACCGACGAGGAACTCATGCGGGACCTCACCGTCCTGATGCTGGCCGGGCACCAGCCGACCGCGAACTGGATCTCGAACGCGCTGCGCCTGATGCTGACGGACGACCGGTTCGCCTCCGCGCTCTCGGGTGGGCGGCGCAGTGTCGGCCAGGCCCTCAACGAGGTGCTCTGGGAGGACACGCCGACCCAGGTCTTCGCCGGCCGCTGGACCACCAGGGACACCCAGCTCGGCGGCCGGCGGATCGCGGCCGGCGACATGGTGCTGCTCGGACTGGCCGCGGCGAACCAGGACCCGGCCGTCCGGCAGGCCTCCGGCCGCGCGGCGGAGGGGAACAACGCGCACCTCAGCTTCTCGCACGGCGAGCACCGCTGCCCCTTCCCCGCGCAGGAGATCGCCGAGGTGATCTCCGTGACCGCGATCGAGGTGCTGCTGGACCGCCTGCCGGACATCCGGCTGGCCGTGTCCGAGCAGGCCTTGGTCTGGCGGCCGTCGGCCTGGATGCGCTCCCTGGTGGCGCTGCCCGCCGCCTTCACCCCCGGCGCCGCCGCCGGCTGACCCGCCCCGGCTGCCCGGCTCCGTCGGCGCGCCCCCGTCCGTACCACCGCACCGCCCGCACCACGACACGTCCGAACCACGACAAGAAGGAGCTCTTGATGACCACTCCGATCGTGCTGGACCCGTTCGCCCGGGACAACGCCGCCGAGGGTGCCGCCCTGCGCGCGGCCGGCCCCGCGGCGCGTGTGGAGCTGCCCGGTGGTGTCCGAGCCTGGGCGGTGACCCAGCATGCCGCCGCCCGCGACCTGCTCACCGACCCGCGGCTGGTGAAGGACATCACGCACTGGGACGCGTACCAGCGCGGCGAGATCCCCGAGACGTGGCCGCTGATCGCGCTGGCGGCGCCCGGCCGCAGTCTGGTGACCGTCGACGGGGCCGAGCACCGGCGGCTGCGCAGCGTGGTCGCACAGGCCTTCACCCCGCGCCGGGTCGAGCTGATGCGGCCCCGGGTGGAGGAGGCCACCAACCGGCTGCTGGACGGGCTGGCCGCGGGGGAGCGGGAGACCGACCTCAAGACCGGCTTCGCCTTCCCGCTGCCGATGACCGTGATCGGATCACTCGTCGGGCTGCCGGAGAGCGAGCACGGCCGGCTGCGCGCGCTGTACGAGAGCATGTTCAGCAGCATCGCCGACCCCGAGGAGGTGCCGGCCACCCAGCTCGCGCTGTACGAGTTCGTCGGCGCGCTGGTCGCGAGCCGCAAGGCCGAGCCGGCCGACGACCTCGCCAGCGCCCTGCTGGCCGCGGAGGTCGAGGGCGGCGCGCTGAGCGACGAGGAGGTGATCTCCACCCTGCTGGTGATGATCGCGGCGGGGCACGAGACCACCGTCAACCTGCTCGTCAACGCCGTCCGGGCGCTGCTCACCCATCCGGATCAGCTGGCGCTGGTCCGTTCCGGCGAGGTGGAGTGGTCGGCGGTGATCGAGGAGTCGCTCCGCTGGACGCCGCCGACCAGCAACTTCCTGTTCCGGTTCGCCACCGAGGACGTGAAGGTCGGCGACGCGGTGATCCCCAAGGGGGAGCCCGTGCTGATCTCGTACAACGCCATCGGCCGCGACCCGGCGCAGCACGGCATCACCGCCGAGCTGTTCGACATCACCCGGGACCCGATCCGGCACCTCTCCTTCGGCCACGGCCCGCACGTCTGCCCGGGAACGCCGCTGGCCCGGCTGGAGGCGGGGGTCGCGCTGCCCGCCCTGTTCGAACGGTTCCCCGACCTCGCGCTGGCCGTCCCGGACGGCGAGCTGGAGCCGAGCCCGTCGATGATCGTCAACAGCCTCAAGGAACTGCCCGTCCGGCTGTGACCTCGCTGGGGCCGCTGGGAAACCAGGGGCCCCAGCACGGCACGGTTACAACTGGGGCACTGGCCGATGAAGGTCGAACGCACACCTTGGCGCGAGGATGGCGTTACGTTAACGTCTTCAAGCCAGCTACCGCTGGGTACGGACGATCTCGAGTACAACGCAGTGTTGCTCCGCCTCATTTGCTGCTGTTTTCGAAGCTCTGGCCAGGAGGACGCATTGACCCCCGCCCTTGTTGCGACCGAGGTGTGCCGATGAACGCCCGCCGACGCCTGCTGGTGGCCCCCGCGGTCCTGGCCCTGGCGCTCACCGCCGCGTGCTCCAACAGTTCCGGCAGTTCCGGTGGATCGGGCGGCAGCTCGGGTTCGGCGGCCGCGCTGACCGGGGACTGCGCCAAGTTCCAGCCGTACGCAGGGCACTCGGGCACGAAGGTGACGATGTTCGCGTCGATCCTCAGCCCGGAGTCGGACAACCTGGAGAAGTCCTGGGCCGACTTCAGCAAGTGTACGGGCATCAAGATCAGTTACGAGGGTTCCAACGACTTCGAGTCGCAGCTCCCGGTCCGCGTCAGCGGCGGCAACGCGCCCGACTTCGCGATCATCCCGCAGCCCGGCCTGCTGGCCCAGATGGTGAAGAGCGGCAAGGTCGTCAAGCCGCCGGCAGAGACGGTCGCCAACGAGGACAAGTGGAGCCCGGTCTGGAAGACCTACGGCTCCGTCAACGGCACCTTCTACGCGGCGCCGATGAGCGCCAACATGAAGTCGCTGGTCTGGTACTCGCCGAAGGCCTTCACGGCGGCCGGCTACGAGGTGCCGAAGACCTGGGCCGACATGATGGCGCTCAGCGACAAGATCGCCAAGGCCGGCACGTCCAAGCCGTGGTGCGGTGGCATCGGCTCCGGCACGGCCACCGGCTGGCCGGCCACCGACTGGCTGGAGGAGATCGTCCTCGGCTCGTACGGCGGCGAGGTCTACGACCAGTGGGTCAACCACCAGGTGAAGTTCAGCGACGAGAAGATCACCACGGCCATGCAGACGCTGGCCGGCTGGATGCAGAACCCGGCCTGGGTCAACGGCGGCATCGGTGACGTGAAGTCGATCGCCACCACGACCTTCCAGGACGCCGGGGCGCCGATCCTCGCGGGCAAGTGCGCGATGCTCCAGCAGGCCTCGTTCTACAAGGCGCAGTGGCCGGCCGGCACCAAGGTGGCCGCGGACGGCGACGTCTTCGCCTTCCACCTGCCGGCGGTGAACCCGGCGGTCCCGAACCCGGTCGAGGGCGGTGGCGAGTTCCTCGCCGCGTTCTCCAGCAAGCCGGAGGTGCAGGCGGTGCAGAACTACCTCTCCAGCTCCGACTGGGCCAGCAGCCGGGTGAAGACGGCGACCGGCTGGGTGTCGGCGAACCAGGGCGTGGACAAGAGCCTGTACACCGACCCGATCGACAAGCTGTCCGCCGACGCGCTGACCGACCCCTCCGCGACCTTCCGGTTCGACGGCTCCGACCTGATGCCGGCCGCCGTCGGCTCCGGGCAGGAGTGGAAGTCGCTCACCGCCTGGTTCGCCGAGGGCCAGTCCATCCAGCGGGTCACCGCCGACATCGACGCCGCCTGGCCGCAGTAAGCCGGAGCCCCGTCCGCCGGCCGGTGC
>NZ_JBHUWW010000050.1:0-54626 GCF_042669755.1 Kitasatospora sp. NPDC057223
AGTCCACCTTCATCGAGGGCCTGGGTCACCGGCGCTCCGCCGCGAGCTGTCCGGTCTCAGGCCGGGACGGAGGCCACGCCCTGGGCGAGGAACGGCTTGCCGTTCACCCGCTCGGAGATGCCCTCACGGTCCAGGTACGGGGTGATCCCGCCCAGGTGGAAGGGCCAGCCCGCGCCGGTGATCATGCACAGGTCGATGTCCTGCGCCTCGCCGACGACACCCTCGTCGAGCATCAGGCCGATCTCCTGCGCCACGGCCTCCAGGGAGCGGGCGAGGACCTGCTCCTCGGTCAGCACGGTGTCGCCGAGGGTCAGCAGGGCCAGCACCTCGGGGTCGAGGACCTGCTGGCCGTCCTGCCAGACGTAGAAGCCGCGCTTGCCGGCCTTGACGACCTCGCCGAGGTTCGCGGAGACGGCGAAGCGCTCCGGGAAGGCCCCGTGCAGGGTCTCCGAGACGTGCTGGGCGATGGCCGGGCCGACCAGCTCCAGCAGGACGATGGGGGACATCGGCAGGCCGAGCGGCTCGACGCCCTTCTCGACGGTCGCGATCGGGGTGCCCTCGTCGATGATGCTCTGGATCTCGCCCATGAAGCGGGTCAGGACCCGGTTCACGACGAACGCCGGGGCGTCCTTGACCAGGACGGCGGTCTTCTTCAGCTTCCGCGAGACGCCGAAGGCGGTCGCCAGCGACGCCTCGTCGGTCTGCTCGCCGCGGACGATCTCCAGCAGCGGGAGGATCGCGACCGGGTTGAAGAAGTGGAAGCCGACGACCCGCTCGGGGTGCTTCAGCTTCGACGCCATCTCGGAGACCGAGAGGGAGGAGGTGTTGGTCGCCAGCACGCAGGTCGGCGAGACCACGGCCTCCAGGTCGGCGAAGACGGCCTGCTTGACGCCCATCTCCTCGAACACGGCCTCGATCACGAAGTCCGCGTCGCCGAAGGCCGCGGCCTTGTCGAGCGAGCCGGTGACCAGGCCCTTGAGGCGGTTGGCCTTGTCGTTGCCGATCCGGCCCTTGCCGAGCAGCTTGTCGATCTCGGCGTGGACGTAGCCGACGCCCTTGTCGACGCGTGCCTGGTCGATGTCGGTGAGGACCACCGGCACCTCCAGGCGGCGGGCGAAGAGCAGCGCCAGCTGGGAGGCCATCAGGCCCGCGCCGACGACGCCGACCTTGGTGACCGGGCGGGCCAGCGCCTTGTCCGGGGCGCCGAAGGGGCGCTTGGCCCGGCGCTGCACCAGGTTGAAGGCGTACAGGCCCGCACGCAGCTCGCCGCTCATGATGAGGTCGGCCAGCGCCGTGTCCTCGGCGTCGAAGCCGGCCTGCAGGTCCTGGTCCTTGACCTGGGCGATGATGTCCAGCGCCTTGTAGGCGGCCGGAGCGGCGCCGTGCACCTTGCTGTCGGCGATCAGGCGGCCCCAGGCGACGGCGTCGTCCCAGGCCTTGCCCCGGTCGATCTCCTCGCGCTCGACGGCGGTCGCGCCGGTGAGGACCTTGGCGCTCCAGAGCAGCGACTGCTCCAGGAAGTCGGCCGGCTCGAAGATCGCGTCCGCGATGCCGAGCTCGAAGACGTCCTGGCCGCGCAGCTGCTTGTTCTGGCTCATCGAGTTCTCGATGATGACCTTGATCGCCTTGGACGGGCCGATCAGGTTCGGCAGGATGGTGCAGCCGCCCCAGCCGGGGACGAGGCCGAGGAAGACCTCGGGCAGCGAGAACGCCGGGACGCCCGTGCTGACCGTCCGGTAGTCGGCGTGCAGGCCGACCTCGACGCCGCCGCCCATCGCCGCGCCGTTGTAGTAGGCGAAGGTGGGAACGGGCAGGGCGGCGATCCGCTTGAAGACGTCGTGGCCGCCCTTGCCGATGGCCAGCGCGTCACTGTGCTCCTTCAGCACCTCGACGCCCTTGAGGTCGGCGCCGACCGCGAAGATGAACGGCTTGCCGGTGATGGCGGCCGCGACGATCTGACCGGCGGCGGCCTCGGCCTCGACCTGGTCCAGCGCCTCGGACAGCTTGGCCAGCGAACCGGGGCCGAAGGTGGTCGGCTTGGTGTGGTCGAAGCCGTTGTCCAGGGTGATCAGGGCCAGCCGGCCGGCCTGCAGCGGCAGGTCCAGGTGCCGTACGTGCGCCGAGGTGACGACCTCGCCGGGGAACAGCTCGGCGGCGCGCTTCAGCAGCTCAGTGGTGCTCATGGTCACTTACCACCCTCGAAGTGCGGGTTCTCCCAGATGACGGTCCCGCCCATGCCGAAGCCGATGCACATGGTGGTCAGGCCGTACCGGACGTCGGGGCGCTGCTCGAAGCGGCGGGCCAGCTGGTTCATCAGGCGCACGCCCGAGGAGGCCAGCGGGTGGCCGAAGGCGATCGCGCCGCCGAACGGGTTGACCCGCTCGTCGTCGTCCGCGATGCCGTAGTGGTCCAGGAAGGCCAGCACCTGCACGGCGAAGGCCTCGTTGACCTCGAAGGCCTGGATGTCGTCGATCGTCAGGCCGGCCTTGGCCAGCGCCTTCTCGGTCGCCGGCACCGGGCCGATGCCCATCACCTCGGGCTCGACGCCGGCGAAGGCGTACGAGACCAGGCGCATCTTGACGGGCAGGCCCAGCTCCTCGGCCACGTCCTCGGCGGCGAGCAGCGAGGCGGTGGCGCCGTCGTTCAGACCGGCCGAGTTGCCCGCGGTGATGTTGCCGTGCGGGCGGAACGGGGTCTTCAGGCCGGCCAGGGACTCCATCGAGGTGCCCGGGCGCATCGGCTCGTCCGTGGTCGCCAGGCCCCAGCCGGTCTCGCCGGCGTCGGGGTTGCTGTTGCGGACCGAGACCGGCACCAGGTCGGGCTGGATGTCGCCGTTGGCGTACGCCTTGGCGGCCTTCTCCTGGGAGCGGACCGCGTAGGCGTCGCAGCGCTCCTTGGTGAGGTGCGGGAAGCGGTCGTGCAGGTTCTCCGCCGTCATGCCCATGAACAGGGCCGACTCGTCGACGAGCTTCTCGGAGACGAAGCGCGGGTTCGGGTCGACGCCCTCGCCCATCGGGTGACGGCCCATGTGCTCGACGCCGCCGGCGACGACGATGTCGTACGCGCCGAAGGCGATGCCGCCCGCGGTGGCGGTGACGGCGGTCAGCGCGCCGGCGCACATCCGGTCGATCGAGTAGCCCGGGACGGACTTCGGCAGACCGGACAGCAGTGCGGCGGTACGGCCGATGGTCAGGCCCTGGTCGCCGATCTGCGTGGTGGCCGCGATCGCGACCTCGTCGATGCGCTCGACGGGCAGGTTCGGGTTACGACGCACGAGCTCCCGGATGCACTTGACGACCAGGTCGTCGGCTCGCGTCTCGTGGTAGATGCCCTTCGGGCCTGCCTTGCCGAACGGGGTGCGGACGCCATCGACAAAGACGACGTCCCTCGCGGTACGAGGCACGGGGGCTCTCCTCCCAGGGACCAACGGATGAAGTGGGCAGGCCGCCACCGGCAAGGGCGAGCAGCGCTGCTACACCGCCATGCTACCCGCCGGTAACTAACTTGCCCAGGCCCGGTGCCCCGATCCGGAGGTGTGTCCCGCGCCACGTCCCGCGCCGGGCCGCTCCCGGCCGCCCCCGGGAACGACGGAGGGGACGCCTTCCGGCGTCCCCTCCGTCCTTGCTCAGCCCCGCCCGCTCACTCCGCGGCCGGCTCCGTGACCGGCTCCGTGACCGGCTCGGCCGCCGGCTGGGTGGCGGCCTTCACGAAGGCCGCGGCCAGCGCCGGAGCCACCAGGCCGACCTGCCACTGCCGGGCACCCAGCCCGCGCAGCGCGGTCGCCACGGCCTCGGCGGTGGGAGCCGCCGGCGGCTCCCAGGAGACCCGGCGCACCAGGTCGGGGGTGATCAGGTTCTCCGGCGGCATGCTGTGCTTCTCGGCCAGCTCGCTCACCGCGGCCCGCGCCGCCGACAGCCGGGCGGCCGCGACCGGGTCCTTCTCCGCCCAGGCGCGCGGCGGCGGCGGCCCCTCGTGCGGTGCGGACGGCGGCGGCAGCTGCGCCTCCGGGATCTCCCGGGCCCGCTGCACCGCGGCCAGCCACTGCTCCAGCTGCCGGCGGTGAACCCGCGGCCCGAAGCCCTGGACGGCCTGCAGGGCGGCCAGGTTGAGCGGGACGGCCAGCGCGGCGTTCACGATCGCGGCGTCCGACAGCACCCGGCCCGGGGAGACGTCGCGGTCCTGCGCCATCCTGTCCCGGGCCAGCCACAGCTCCCGTACGACGGCGAGCTGGCGCCGTCTGCGGATCTTGTGCAGCTGCGAGGTACGGCGCCACGGGTCGACCCGGGGGGCCGGCTTCGGGGCGTTGGCGATCGCGGCGAACTCCTCCAGGGCCCAGTCGAGCTTGCCCTGGGCGTCCAGCTCCTGTTCGAGTGCGTCCCGCAGCTCGACCAGCACCTCGACGTCCAGGGCGGCGTAGCGCAGCCACGGCTCGGGCAGGGGGCGGGTCGACCAGTCGACCGCCGAGTGCTCCTTGGCCAGCGTCAGGCCGAGCACGTTCTCGGTCATCGGCCCCAGGCCCACCCGGGGGAACCCGGCGATCCGCCCGGCCAGCTCGGTGTCGAACAGGCGGCGGGGCTTCATCCCGACCTCGGCCAGGCACGGCAGGTCCTGCGTCGCCGCATGGACGACCCACTCGGTGTCGGCGAGGGCCTCGCCGAGCTCACTGAGATCCGGACAGGCGATCGGGTCGATCAGCGCGGTGCCGGAGCCGGCCCGCCGCAGCTGGATCAGGTACGCGCGCTGCCCGTAGCGGTAGCCGGAGGCCCGCTCGGCGTCGACGGCGACCGGCCCGGTTCCCGCCACGAACGCCGCGACGGTGGCGGCGAGGGCCTGCGCGTCCGTCACGACCGGGGGGATTCCCTCCCGCGGTTCGAGGAGCGGGACCGGGGCTGTCTCTTCTGGGATGGCTGCTACGGCATCGGTCACCCCCCAAGGGTACGACGGCACCCGGCGGCAGGAGTGTTGTCGGACTGGTCAGACCACGTTCACGGATATGCCACCGGTAAGCGGCGCACCACGTTCCGCGACGGACAACCCGAAGCCGATCACGGACAGCGACCCGCCACGACCACAGTGCAGTGGACCCGGCCGGTGCCCCCTGCCGTGACCCCGGCCCCGTCTAGCCCGCCACGACCACAGCGCAGTGACCCCGGCCCCCGTCGCGCCCGCCACGAGCCAAAGGCGCGCGCCGGTGCCGAAAGGGAAGGAGCGAGGAAGCGACCGAGGAACGAGGGAGCGCCGGAGCGATGACCGTCGGCGCCGGATCGAAGCGCGCCGGCGGCGAGTGGCGCCAATAAAAGGTGCAGCCCGGAGGAAACGTTCCTCCGGGCTGCTGCCGTGGTGGTGCGGGTGGGTCAGTGGATGATTCCGGTGCGCAGGGCGACCGCGACCATGCCGGCGCGGTCACCGGTGCCCAGCTTGCGGGCGATCCGGGCGAGGTGGCTCTTCACGGTGAGGGCCGAGAGGCCCATCGCGACGCCGATCGCCTTGTTGGACTGGCCTTCCGCCACCAGGCGGAGAACCTCGACCTCGCGGCCGGAGAGCTCCCGGTAGGCGGACTGCGGCGCTCCCGGCGCACCGGGGGCTCCCGGGGCACCGGGTGCACCGGTGGCTCCGGGGACGCCCGGCATGCCGGGGCGGCGCATGCGGCCGGCCAGGCCGCCGGCTCCGATCGGCATGCCGGGGCGGCCCGGCATGGCGATGTTGGTTCGGGTACCGGTGACCACGTAGCCCTTGACGCCGCCGGCAAGGGCGCTGCGGACCGCGCCGATGTCGTCGGCGGCGGAGAGCGCGAGGCCGTTGGGCCAGCCCGCTGCGCGGGTTTCGGCCAGGATGGTCAGCCCGGAACCGTCCGGGAGGTGGACGTCGGCGACGCAGATGTCGCGCGGCGTGGAGACCCGGGGGCGGGCTTCGGCGATCGAGGAGACCTCGATGACGTCACGGACGCCGAGCGCCCACAGGTGACGGGTGACGGTGTTTCGGACTCGGGGATCAGCGATGACCACCATGGCGGTGGGCTTCGTCGGACGGTAGGCGACCACGTTTGCGGGGTGCTCAAGAAGGACCGACACCAGGCCTCCTGCGGGGAGTGGCGGACGGAACCCCGATGGGGCGGTCGGAGTGTTCCGCGTTTGGAAAGGGTCACAGTCTGCTTCGGCAACAACCGTGCCCGGCTTTAGCGAAAGATCACGATTTAGTGAGTAACAATACGGACAAATCGCGCAGGTGAGTGATGCGACATGCCCTGGAATCGCACAAAATCGATCAGATCCGGGCGTGGCTCGGTCAGCCCTGGCGGGTGAATTGACGAGGAACGGAGTGGAAGTCACACTCCGTCAGCCCTGGGGGTGGCTTTGGGGCACGACGGGCCGCTCAGGGCCCGCCGTCACCCGTCAGTGCGAGCGCGGACGGCGCCGGGCGGGCATCGGGACCACTCCACCGAGTGACGGCGCGTCGGGTGCCGTCTGCGGGGAGGCAGGCACCGGCGGGAGGCCGGCGCTGATGCAGAGCAGGTCGGCCCAGGCGGCCAGGTGGCGTTCGAACCGGCCGTCGGCCGGCGTCCAGGACGCCCGGATCTCGATCTCGGTTGAGGACGGCCGGTCGGCCAGCGCGCCGAAGTACTGCGAGGCGCACCTGGTCACCGTGCCGCCCGCCTCCGCGTGCCCGGCGCCGTGCGCCTGCAGCGAGTCCAGCAGCCAGGCCCAGCCGACCTCGGTGAGCATCGGGTCGCCGGCCATCTCCGGCTCCAGCTCGGCCCGGGTCATCGTGACGATCCGGAAGTCGCCGTTCCAGGCCTCCTGGCCCGCCGGGTCGTGCAGCAGCACCAGTCGTCCGTCCGACAGCTCCTCGCCGTCCACCTCGACCGAGGCGGTCAGCGCGAACGCGTACGGGGCGAGTCTGCGCGGCGCGGGGGCAGGGGAGAGCTCCACCTCGGGGCGAAGCCTCGCCCCCGTCAGCGCCTCGACCGCATCGCGGAACTCGATCGGCGCCGACTCCTTGCCCGTTCCTCCACCTTGTGCGGGGTGCCCGCCGACCGCTGCCATGCCCCGAAGACTAGGTCGGACGGCGCCGCAATTCCCGTAACTTCCGTTTGTGCGGCGTGCCGAGGCCCGTTCCGGAGCCAATGTTGGAGCTTCGTACCAACCGGGGGCGCGAAGGCGGGCCCGGGGCGCGTGCGAAGATTTGGACCGTGAGCGAGACAACGGCAGACACCACCGGTCAGCAGCCCCCCGTGCGCCGCGGCGCCGCGTACGACTCCGCGTTCCTGCGCGCCTGCCGGCACGAGCCGGTGCCGCACACGCCGGTGTGGTTCATGCGCCAGGCCGGGCGCTCGCTGCCCGAGTACCTGAAGGTCCGCGAGGGCATCCCCATGCTGGAGTCCTGCATGCGGCCCGAGCTGGTCAAGGAGATCACCCTCCAGCCGGTGCGCCGCCACGGCGTGGACGCGGCGATCTTCTTCAGCGACATCGTGGTGCCGCTCAAGGCGATCGGCATCGACGTCGACATCAAGCCCGGCATCGGCCCGGTCATCGCCGACCCGATCCGTACCGCCGAGGACCTCAAGCGGCTGCGGACCCTGGAGCCCGACGACGTCCCCTACATCACCGAGGCGGTCGGCCTGCTCGTCGACGAGCTGGGTTCCACGCCGCTGATCGGCTTCGCCGGCGCCCCGTACACGCTGGCCAGCTACCTGGTCGAGGGCGGGCCGTCGAAGAACCACGAGAACACCAAGGCCATGATGTACGGCCAGCCGGAGCTGTGGGCCGAGCTGGTCGACCGCCTCGCCGACATCACCTCCGCCTTCCTGAAGGTCCAGATCGAGGCGGGCGCCTCGGCCGTGCAGCTCTTCGACTCCTGGGTGGGCGCGCTCGCCCCGGACGACTACCGCCGCTCCGTCATGCCGTCCAGCACCAAGGTGTTCGACGCGGTGGCCGGGTACGGCGTGCCGCGGATCCACTTCGGGGTCGGCACCGGCGAGCTGCTCGGGCTGATGGGCCAGGCCGGCGCCGACGTGGTCGGCGTCGACTGGCGGGTGCCGCTGAACGTCGCCGCCGAGCGGGTCGGCCCCGGCAAGGCCCTCCAGGGCAACCTCGACCCGGCGGTGCTCTTCGCGCCGACCCACGCCGTCGAGACCAAGGCCCGCGAGGTGCTGCACGCGGCCCAGGCGATCGGCAGCAGCGGCCACATCTTCAACCTCGGCCACGGCGTGCTGCCCAGCATGGACCCGGACGCGCTCAGCCGCCTGGTCGCCTTCGTGCACGAGGCCAGCGCGCGCTGACCGAGCCGGGTGGCGGGCCCTCGCGGCCCGCCACCCGTGCCCGGCTGCGCCCTGCCGGTGCCCTACTGCTCGTCCGGCCCGTCGTGCGGGGCCGTCCACGGGTCCGAGGCCTCGGCCGGGGCCGGGCGGGACGCCTTGCGGGCCGCGCCGCGCCGGTTCACGAACCAGATCATCCAGCCCAGCGGGCCGAGCACCAGCAGGAACGGCGAGACGGCCGCCAGCGCGACCAGCAGACCCTTCACGATCGCGCCGAGCACGTGCCAGCCGCCGCCCAGCGCGGAGCCGACCGAGGCCCAGAACCCGTCCTTCTTCTCCGCCACCGGCAGCGGGGCCGCCGTCTCACGCTGCAGGTTGAGCGTGATGGTGGAGAGCGACGTCCGCGAGACCAGCTCCTGCTGCTGCCGCTGGAGCGACTCCAGATCGGCCTGCCGACGGCTCAGCTCGCTCTCCAGCGACACGATGTCGGACAGTGACCGCGCCTCCGACATCAGCGCCCGGACGCGCTCCACGCTGGCCTGCTGGCTCTGCAGCCGGCTCGCCACGTCGACGGCCTGCTGGGTGAGGTCGTCCGCCTGGCTGCTGCGGGACAGCACCTGCCCGAGCCCGGCGAGCCCGTCCAGGACCTGCTGGTAGGAGGAGGAGGGCACCTTCAGGACGATCTGGCCGGTCATCGCGTGACCGTCGGCGTCCCCGCCGGGCCGGCCCGAGCCGGCCGAGCCGCTCACCGTCTCCTTGCCGACGTAGCCGCCGGCGCCGGCCGTCAGGCTCCGGGCCTGCTGGGCCGCCTTCTCCACGTCGTCGGTCAGCAGGGCCAGCTGCGCGGTGTACGCGATCAGCCGGGTGTCGGCGGTGGCCACCGCCGAGGGCTGGGCGGGCGCGGCACCGGCACCGGCGCCCGAGCCGGGCACCGCGTTCTTCCCCGCGGCGCCCGGGTCCGCCTTCGGCGCCTGGGCGACGGCCGGGGCGGCCGCCGCGTCCTGCGACGACCTGGAGCCGCCGCCCTCCCCGCTGCACCCGCCGACCAGTAGCGCCGCCCCCAGCACCGCGGCCGCTGCCAGTACCCCCGGTCTGCGCCGTCCTGTTCCCATCGTCGTGCCCTCCCCGTGTCCGGTCTCCGAGCCCCCCGACCGGGGGCTCCGAACCATTCGACGGGCCCGGCGGCCCACGGGATCCGTCCGGGAGGTCGCGATGTGATCACGGGTCGGCGGCGGCCCGGACTCGGGGCGGCGCTATCGGCCGGAGTGCACCGAAATGCTCTCGCGGCGCGGCGCCCCTGCCCTCGGTCCGGCGGCGCGGGGCCTCACCCGACCGCCCGCAGGGCGAGCCTGGAGTACGCGCGGACGTCGGCGTCCGAGTCGGCGAGACGCTCGCGCAGCGCCCCGGCGACGGCCGGGTCGGCGGCCTGCGCGGCCAGTGCCCGGACGGCCGCCTTGCGGACGTCCATGTGCTCGTCGGCGAGTGCGGGGAGCAGGGCGGGGATGCCCGCCGGGCCGGTGGCGCCGAGCGCGGTGGCAGCGGCCCGGCGGACCTGCCAGGCGTCGTCCGGTACGGCCGCCAGGGCGGCCAGCGGCGGCGGGCACCCGATGCCGGCGGCGCCCTGGAACGCCGCGGCGCGCACCAGCGGGTCCGGGTCGGCGGCGAGCCGGACGAGGACGGGGGCCGCGGACCGGTCCCCGATCGTGCCGAGGCCCTCGCCGACCAGCACCCGGACTTCGCGGGAAGCGTCCTGGGCCGCCGCCGCCAGGGCGCCGGCCGCGTCCAGCGAGACCAGCCCGCGGACGGCCTGCAGCCGGACGGGCGTCTCGGGGTCGGCCAGCGCGGCGGCGAACAGGCCCGCCGAGCCGGTGTGCAGGGCGCGGGCGACGTCCAGCGCGCCGGCCCGGACGCCGGGGTCGGGGGAGCCGGCGGCGAGCCGCAGCGGGTCTGCGAGCGCGGGGCCGTCCAAGACCTCGACGAGTTCGCGCAGCCCGGCGACGGCCGCCGCCCGGACGGAGGCGTCCGGGTCGCCCAGCGCGCGGGCCAGCTCGGAGCCGGTGCCGTCCGGGGCGGCCTCGGTGAGGACGGCGAGGGCGGTGCGGCGGACGTCCGCGGCCGGGTCGTCGAGGTAGGGGAGCAGCTGCTCCAGGGTGGGCTGCTCCTCGGCGAGCCGGAGCAGGCCCAGCAGCCGGGGGGAGGAGGGGGCGGCGCCGGGGGCGGCGCTCGCCCGCGCACCGGTCGCGGCGGTGGCGCCGGTCCGTCCGACGGGCATCGCGTGCACCTCGCCGATGACGGTCACCGCCCCGCCGGCGGGCGGCTCCAGGCCCTCCACCGGGACGAGGTAGGGCGCCACCGGCCGGGTCAGGAACTCCATCGCCCCGTCCGCGTTCCGGCGGACGTTGAGGTGGCTGAACCAGCGCTCGTCGTCCTTGCCGGGGTGGTCGATCCGCTCGTGGTAGAGGCCCCAGCGGCTCTCGGTGCGGGCGAGCGAGGAGCGGGCGGCGAGCTCGGCGCAGTCCCGGATGAAGTCGACCTCGACGCAGCGCATCAGCTCGTGCGGGGTGCGCCCGCCCATGCCGGCGATCTCGCCGCGCATCCGCTCGAAGTGCTCCAGGGCGACGGAGAGCCGCGACCCGGTCTTCGGCGGGGCGACGTAGTCGTTGACGAAGCGGCGCAGCTTGTACTCGACCTGCGGCTGCGGCGGCCCGTCGGGGTTGCGCAGCGGGCGGTAGACCAGCTCGTGCGCCTCCTTGACCTGGTCCTCGGGCAGTTCGGGCCGGTCGGCGGGCAGGTGGGCGGTGGCGTGGGTGCCGGCCAGGTCGCCGAACACGAACGCGCCGATCATGTAGTTGTGCGGGACGCAGGCCAGGTCGCCGGCCGCGTACAGGCCGGGCACGGTGGTGGCGGCGTTCTCGTCCACCCAGACGCCGGAGGCGGAGTGCCCGCCGCAGAGGCCGATCTCGGAGATGTGCATCTCCACGTCGTGGGTGCGGTAGTCGTGGCCGCGCCCGGCGTGGAAGGTGCCCCGGCTGGGGCGTTCGGTGGTGTGCAGGATCGACTCCAGCGCCTGCACGGACTCCTCCGGCAGGTGGGTGGTCCGCAGGTACACCGGCCCCCGGTCGGACTCCAGTTCGGCGGCGAACTCGGCCATCATCTGGCCCGACCAGTAGTCCGAGTCGACGAACCGCTCGCCGTGCCGGTTGACCTGGTAGCTGCCGAACGGATTGGCGACGTAGGCGCAGGCAGGCCCGTTGTAGTCCTTCATCAGCGGGTTGATCTGGAAGCACTCGATGCCGCTCAGCTCGGCGCCCGCGTGGTACGCCATCGCGTAGCCGTCCCCGGCGTTCGTCGGGTTCTCGTAGGTGCCGTAGAGGTAGCCGCTGGCGGGCAGGCCGAGCCGTCCGCAGGGGCCGGTGGCGAGGATCACCGCGCCGGCCGAGACGGTGACGAACTCGCCGCTGCGGGTGTCGAACCCGGCCGCGCCGACCGCCCGGCCGCCGGCGGTGAGGACCCGGACGGGCATCACCCGGTTCTCGATGGTGATCCGCTCGCGCATCTCGCGCCGGCGCAGCACCCGGTACAGCACCTTCTTGACGTCCTTGCCCTCCGGCATCGGCAGCACGTAGCTGCCGGAGCGGTGCACCTGGCGGACCTGGTACTCGCCGTACTCGTCCTTCTCGAACTTCACGCCGTACTTCTCCAGCCGCTGCACCATCGCGAAGCCGCGGGTGGCGGTCTGCCGGACGGTGCGCTGGTCGACGATGCCGTCGTTGGCGCGGGTGATCTCGGCGACGTAGTCGTCCGGTTCGGCGCGGCCGGGGACGACGGCGTTGTTCACGCCGTCCATCCCCATCGCGAGCGCACCGGAGTGGCGCACGTGCGCCTTCTCCAGCAGCAGCACGTTCGCGCCCTGCTCGGCGGCGCTGAGCGCGGCCATCGAGCCGGCCGTGCCGCCGCCGACCACCAGGACGTCAGAGGTCAGCCGGCGGGCCTCGGCGAGGTCGGGGATCCGCAGGGTCTCGGTGCTCGGCATGGCGTGCGGCCTCTCAGGACAGCCCGGCGAGGACGGCCTCGCGCAGGCGCAGTACGGCGGGATCGGTACGGGCGGCGCCGTCGCGCGGGCGCGGCACCTCGTGCAGGGCGGCGATCGCACCGCCGCCGAGCACTGCGACGCGGTCGCCGAGCAGCAGAGCCTCGTCCACGTCGTGGGTGACGAACACCACGGTGCAGCGCTGGCGCTCCCAGACGGTGAGCAGCAACTGCTGCATGGCGGAACGGTTCTGGGCGTCCAGGGCGCCGAACGGCTCGTCCATCAGGACGGCGCGCGGCGATCCGACCAGGGCGCGGGCGAGCTGCACGCGCTGGCGCTGGCCGCCGGACAACTGCCGCGGCAGCCGGTCGTGGTGGCCGTCCAGGCCGACCCGGGCCAGCCAGTCCGCGACCGGCCGGCTGCGCTCGGCGCGCGGCACCCGGCGGATCGCCAGCGGGAGTTCGACGTTGCGGCGCACGCTGCGCCAGGGCAGCAGGCCGTCCTCCTGGAAGACCAGCGCCCGGTCGGCGTGCGGGCCGGCCAACGGCTCGCCGTCGGCGAGGAGTTCACCGCCGGTGGGCGGCAGCAGGCCGGCCAGTGCGCGCAGCAGGGTGGACTTGCCGCAGCCGGACGCGCCGAGCACGGTCAGCACCTCGCCGGGCGCCACGTCCAGATCGACGCCGTGCAGCACGGGGTGCCCGGCGTGGCCGAGGCTGAGGTCGCGGGCGGTCAGCCGCAGGCCGGTGGTCGTCACAGCGCGCTCCCGGGTCGGGTCGGCAGCCACCGGGTGACGCGGCGGCCGAGGAGTTCGACGGCGGCCGAGGTCAGCCAGCCGAGCAGGCCGATGGTGGCCATCCCGACGAACACGCCGGGGTAGTCGAGCACGGTGTACGACTGCCAGGTGCGGTAGCCGACGCCGAACTGCCCGGAGACCATCTCGGCGGAGATCACACAGATCCAGGACACCCCGATGCCGACCGACAGCCCGCCGACCACCCCCGGCAGGGCGCCCGGCAGCACCACGCTCCACAGCACCCGCCACCGCCCGCCGCCCATCGTGCGCACGGC
Organism: Kitasatospora sp. NPDC057223; assembly: GCF_042669755.1. Classification (NCBI taxonomy): domain Bacteria; kingdom Bacillati; phylum Actinomycetota; class Actinomycetes; order Kitasatosporales; family Streptomycetaceae; genus Kitasatospora; species Kitasatospora sp. NPDC057223. The sequence continues at coordinate 13,353 of NZ_JBHUWW010000050.1, forward strand.
CTCCTCCCACAGCGGCGGCACCGCGCGCACCGCGTGCCGGGTGGAGACGGTGACGGGGAAGAACGCGGCGGCGAAGGTGATGAAGACGATGCCCTGCTCGTTGTCCGGGAAGAGCATGATCGCCACCGGGACGAGCGCGATCGCCGGGACGGGCCGGATCACCTCCAGCACCGGTCCGAGCAGGTCCGAGGCCCACCGCGAGCGGGCCGTCGCGACCCCGGCGGCGACGCCGAGGACGGCCGCCAGCAGGAAGCCGCTGCCGATCCGGCGCAGGCTGTCCGCCAGGTCCTGCCAGTACTGGTCGGTGCCCAGTTGCCGGCCGAACGCCTGCCAGACCTGGACGGCCGTCGGCAGGTGGTCGAACCGCACCCACAGCTGCACCTTCGCGGCGGTGAGCCACTGCCACAGCCCGGCGAACGCGAGCAGTGAGGCCGCCCGCAGCGCCCGCCGGCGCCAGCGCACCGGGCGGGGAGCGGTGGCCGGGGGCCGCGCCTGCGGCGGGGCGGCCGGCCGGGCGGTGTCCTGGACGGTGCTCACGACGCCGCCAGGGCTTCCTGGTAGCTCAGCTGCCGGGCACCCGGGTGTGCGGCCAGGTACGCCTTCACGCCGTCCTCGGTGGTGAAGGGCAGCAGTTCGGCGCCGTCCTGCGCCCAGAGGTCCTTGTCGGCGAACCAGCGGGTGCCGGTCGCGGCGTCCGGCACGTACGCCGCGCGGACCTTCTTGTCGCCGGCGGCCCTGACGGCCTTCAGCAGGCAGGCCGGGGTGGCGGCGGGCCGGGTGGCGTCCTCGCCGTCGAACCAGATCTCGCCGGCCTTCGCCGGATCGTCCACCGGCCGGCCGCAGACCGCGTCGGTGCCGGTGATCCGGGCCGGCGCGATGTCCGGCAGGGCAGCCTTCGCCAGGTAGGACGGGTCGACGAAGGTGTCGAGGTCCAGGGCCTTGAGCACGCCGACCGACTTCAGGAACGGGACGTCGTCGCGCAGCGCGGCCAGCAGCTCCGGCCGCAGCGGCAGCGCGAAGGTGGCGATGCCGTTCGGCCCGTTGTAGAGGTGCACGACCTCCGGCGCCAGGCCGGTCGCCTCCGCCACCTGCCGGGAGGCGGCCAGCGGCTGTTCGTTGAGGTAGCGGGTGGCGTCCGCCTGCGCCCGCAGGAACGCCTCGACCACCTCGGGGTGCGCGGCGCCGTACTTCTGCCGGACGACCACCCCGTGCAGGGTCGGGCGGCCGAGCGCCGCGCCGTCGTACAGCAGCCGGGCGCCGCCGCCGAACACCACCAGGCCGGGCCAGGCCACGAACTGCGCGAGCGCGTCCACGCTGCCGGCCTGCAGCGCCGAGGCGCCGATGGCGGGCTGCTGGTTCTGCTTGGAGATGTCGGAGTCCTGGACGCCCGCCTTGCGCAGCGCCTGGACGAGCGTGCCGTCGGCGGCCGAGCCGACCGAGGTGGAGACCTTCCTGCCCTTCAGGTCGGCGAGCGTGTGCGCGGGCGAGGCGTTCGGCACCACCACGCTGTTGAGCGCGCCCAGCTCGTTGTAACCGGTGATCGACACCAGCCGGGTGCCGGGCCCGCCGGCCTCCTGCGCCCGCGAGCCGTTGATCAGCAGCGGGTAGTCGCCCATCGAGCCGATGTCGGTCTTGTCCGCCAGCATCTGCGCCGTGATCGGGGCGCCCGAGTCGTAGTCCTGCCAACTGACCTTGTACGTCCGGCCGTTCTTCTTCCCCTCGGCGGCGAGCTGCTGCTCGAAGTAGCCGCGGGCCCGCAGCAGGGTACCGGCGGTGACGGTGTTGATCGTCTTCGACTGGTAGCCGACCACGACCTCGACGGCCGAGCCGGACGAGGCGTCGGCGGCGGAGCAGCCGGTGAGGCCGGCTAGCACGGCGGCGGCCAGCAGGGCCGGCGGCAGGGGTCTGGGCTTGCGGGACATGGCGGTTGAACTCCTCAGCGCAGCAGATAGGGCATGTTGACGGTGACCGCCCCGGTGGGGCAGCGGGCGGCGCACGGGCCGCAGTACCAGCACTCGTCGACGTGCATGTAGGCCTTGTCGGTGTCCGGGTCGATGGCCAGCGAGTCGAGCGGGCACATCTCCACGCAGAGCGTGCAGCCGTCGATACAGAGCGAGGCGTCGATGGTGACGGGCACGTCTGAGCGGTGGTCGGCGAGCGCCATGGGTGTCTCCGTGAGTCGGCTCGGGCCACGGTTTCGGGCCAGGGGAGTCGGGGGGTGAGGGGTTCAGAGCGCGGAGCGCAGCAGGCGGCCCTGCATGGTGATCCGGTCGCCGCGGAAGCGCACGTACTCCAGGTCGACCGGGCGGCCGTCCGCCAGCGTGGTCAGCCGCTCCAGCATCAGCAGGGCGCCGCCGCGCGGAACTTCGAGCACGGTCGCCGAGTGGGCGTCGGCGTTCACCGCCTCCAGCGTGATGTCGGCCCGGCCGAGCGGCTGGCCGGCGACCTCCTCGATCAGCCGGAACACGTCCTGGTGGACGAGGTCCTCGGCGTCCAGCGCGGCGCCGATGTCGGGCGCCAGGTAGGTGAGGTCCAGCGACAGCGGCAGCCCGTTCAGCCGGCGCAGCCGCTCGACGTACACGACGTCCGCGCCGTCCGGCAGCTCCAGGCGGCGGGCCACCGGGCCCGGCGCGCGGACCGGCCCGAACGCGCGTACCTCGTTGGTCACCTCGCCGTGCTCGTGCAGCGTCTCGGCGAGGCCCATCAGGCGGTCCAGCCCGTGCGGCACCTTGTCCGCCACCACCAGCGTCCCCGAGCCCGGCACCCTGCGCACCAGGCCCTCCGTCCGGAGCAGGTCCAGCGCGCCCCGGATGGTGTTCCGGGACTCCCCGAACTCCTCCGCCAGCACGTCCTCGTGCGGCAGCGGCCGGGGCCCGTACACCTCGCTCAGCACCTGCTGGCGCAGCACGTCCGCGACCTGCCGGGCCCGGTCCGCGCGCAGCCGCCGGGGCGGGCAGGCCCCGGTGGGGCGGGGCGGGTTCTCGGTGGTCATCGCGATGTCTCCGCTGCTCGGGGCTTCGGTGGGCCGGTGGTTCTCGCAGAACCATAGGGGCCTACCGGAGGGTTTTTCGTTGCCGCGGCATTACGCCACCTGACGCCCCGTCGGCAGCCCGCGCCAGCAGGGCCGCAGGCCCCGCCCCGGTCCGAACCGCCACGGACGGCGCAATGACGGCCCGCGCCCGGGGCCGGGCGCGAGAGTGGGCGCAGAGGTGGGCGCAGAGGGTGGGCGCAGTCGTACGCGAGGGGAGGACATGGTCGTGGGCCTGAGGCGCAGTGCCACGCTGGACGCCGTGCTGATCGTGCTGACCATGAGCACCGGCGTCATCGAGGCGGTCAGCCTGCTCGCCCTCGGCCACGTCTTCACCGCGATGATGACCGGCAACATGCTCTTCCTCGCCTTCGGGCTGGCCGGCGGACCGGGCCTCTCGGTGACGGCCTCCAGCGTCTCGCTGGCGGGCTTCGCCGCCGGCACCCTGGCGGGCAGCGCGCTGGAGACCCGGGTCGCGGCGCACCGCAGCCGCTGGTTCGTCACCGGCCTGGCGGCCGAGGGGGTGCTGCTCGGCGCGGCCGGGCTGGCCGCCGGCGGGATCGGCCCGATCGGCTCGCCGCTGTCCGGCCGGCACTACGGGGTGATCGCGCTCATCGCCCTGGCGATGGGCCTGCGCAGCGTCACCACCCTCCGGGCCAAGGTGGCCGAACTGCCCACCACCCTGACCACCCGCGCGCTCACCTCGCTGGTCGGCGACCTCGCCCCGGGGACGGCGGCCGGCCGCTCGGGCTCCCGGCCGCTGCGCGTCGCGGGCATCCTCGCGATGTTCGTCGGCGGGATCCTCGGCGCCTGGATGCTCACCGCCGGCTGGCGCCCGCAGATCCCGCTGCTGATCGCCGCCGCCGTGGCGCTGGCCGGGGCGGCCGCCTACAGCCGCGTGCCGCGCGTACACCCTCCGGAGCAGCGGCCGACTGGCTAGTCCGGGGGCATGAGCGCGCTGCCCGAGTGGATGCGACCGCCCCGCGAGGAGGGCTGGTTCGCGGAGGATCTCGACGGGCTGACGGAAGCACCCCGGCACACCGAACTGCTGCACGGCGCACTGGTCTTCCGGTTGATCCCCCGGACGGTCCTGCACAGCCGGATCGTGACGGCACTGACCGCCGCCCTGGCGGACCAGGCGCCCGTCGGCACGCTGGTGGAGCGTGAGATGACCATCCGGCTCGACGCCCGCAACCGTCCCGAGCCCGACCTGCTGGTCGCCACCGCCGATTTCGACCCGGACCGGACCTGGTTCGAACCTGCCACGGTCTCCCTGGTCGTCGAGGTCGTCTCCCCCGAGTCCGCGCACCGCGACCGCACCGTGAAGGTCCGCAAGTACGCCGAGGCCGGTATCGCGCACTACTGGCTGGTCGAGGAGGAGGGCGGCGTCCCGGTCGTGCACGTCTACGAACTCGACGCCGCCACCTCCTCCTACGCCCCCGCCGGAATCTTCCGCGGAAAGCTGGAGCGCCCCGTCCCCTTCCCGGTCACCCTCGACCTCGGCGGCCTCGTCCCCGCCCGGAAGCGTACGGATTGAGGGCTTTGCGCCCGGCTCTGCAAGACTGCGAGGCATGTCGCAACCTCATGTCGTCGTGATCGGCGGCGGTATCGCGGGCCTTGCCGCGGCCGCCTTCCTCAGTGGGGCGGCGGGTGGCGCCGCGAGAGCCTCGGTGACGCTGCTGGAGGGATCGGAGCGCCTCGGCGGGAAGCTGCGCGGAGGCGAGGTCGGCGGGGTCCGGGTCGACCTCGGCGCCGAGTCGATGCTCGCCCGCCGCCCGGAGGCCGTCGCGCTCGCCCGGGCCGTCGGGCTCGCCGACGCGCTGGAGCCGCCGGCCCCCGTCAAGGCCGCGATCTGGACCAGGGACGCGCTGCGCCCGCTGCCCGGCGGCCAGGTGATGGGCGTCCCCGGCGACCTCGACGCGCTGGCCGCCTCCGGCGTGCTGTCGCCCGAAGGCCTGGCCCGGGTCCGGGCGGAGGCCACCGCCCCGGACGCCGCCGGGGTCGGCGAGGACGTCGCCATCGGCGCGTACGTGGCCGCCCGGCTCGGCCGCGAGGTGGTCGACCGGCTGGTCGAGCCGCTGCTCGGCGGCGTCTACGCCGGCCACGCCGACGAGATCTCGCTGCGTGCCGCCGTCCCGCAGCTGCTGCCGCTGGCCCGCTCCGGCGAATCGCTGGTGGCCGGTGTGCACGCGCTGGCGACCCGCCCGCAGACCACCGCCACCCCGGTCTTCAACGGCCTGGACGGCGGCATCGGCACCCTCCCGGAGGCCGTCGCGGCCGCCTGCCGCAAGGCCGGGGCGGACCTGCGCACCGACACCCCGGTACGCGGGCTGCGCCGCACCGGCCTGGGCTGGCGCGTCGTCGTCGACGGCGAGGACCTGCACGCGGACGCGGTCGTCCTGGCCGTCCCCGCCCCCGAGGCCGCCCGCCTGCTGCGCGCCGACGCCCCCGGCGCGGCCGCCGAACTGGCCGCCGTCGAGTACGCCGGGATGGCGCTCGTCACGATGGCGTTCCGCCGCGCCGACCTCGGCGGGCCGCTCACCGGCAGCGGATTCCTGGTGCCGCCGGTCGACGGACGCAGCATCAAGGCCTCCACCTTCTCCTCCAACAAGTGGGGCTGGCTGGAGCGCTCCGCCCCCGACGCCTTCCTGCTGCGCACCTCGCTCGGCCGCCACCGCGAGGAGCAGGCCCTCGACCTGCCCGACGAGGAACTGGTCGCCCGTTCGCTGGCCGACCTGGCCGAGGCCGTCGGGCTGCGTGCGAAGCCCTACGACACCGCCGTCACCCGCTGGCGCGCCGGCCTGCCGCAGTACCCGGTCGGCCACCTCGACCGGGTGGCCCGGATCCGCGCGCAGGCCGACCGGGCCGGGGCGCTCGCGCTGTGCGGCGCCGCGTACGACGGGGTGGGCATCCCGGCGTGCATCGCGAGTGCGCGGACCGCCGTTGACAAGGTGTTGACCCCGGGCGCCGGGGCACCCGCGACAGAGGGGACAATGTCCGCATGACCGATACCGCTGAGCAGCAGCAGCCGGAGAAGAAGAAGGCCCGCGACCTCAACCAGGTGATCCGCTACACCCTGTGGTCGGTGTTCAAGCTCAAGGGCAACCTGCCCGAGGACCGCGCCACGCTCGCGGCCGAGGTCGACGAGCTGTTCGCGCAGCTGGCCGCGAAGGACGTCACGGTGCGCGGCACCTACGACGTGTCGGGCCTGCGCGCCGACGCCGACCTGATGATCTGGTGGCACGCGGAGGACTCGGACGACCTCCAGGAGGCGTACAACCGCTTCCGCCGCACCGCGCTCGGCCGCAGCCTGGAGCCGGTCTGGTCGAACATGGCGCTGCACCGCCCCGCGGAGTTCAACAAGTCGCACATCCCGGCGTTCCTCGCCGACGAGCAGCCGCGCGACTACATCTGCGTGTACCCGTTCGTCCGCTCCTACGAGTGGTACCTGCTGCCGGACGCCGAGCGGCGCGCGATGCTCTCCGAGCACGGCCAGATGGCCCGCGGCTACCCGGACGTCCGCGCCAACACGGTGGCCTCCTTCGCCCTCGGCGACTACGAGTGGCTGCTCGCCTTCGAGGCCGACGAACTGCACCGCATCGTCGACCTGATGCGCGACCTGCGCCCCTCGCGGGCCCGCCTGCACGTGCGCGAGGAGGTGCCGTTCTTCACCGGCCGCCGCAAGCCGGTCGCCGAGCTGCTGAACGGCCTCGCCTGACCCGGACGTTCCCGCGCGTGCCCCCACCGGGTGGGGGCACGCGCGGTCAGTGCCGCAGGGCCGCCCGCAGCCGGGCGTCCTGGACGGCGGCCGGGCCGACCATCGCCACGGCCGTCAGCAGCTCGCGCTCCCCGTCGGGCAGGTCCGCGGGGGAGCGCCGGCGCGGCAGGCGGACCTTGCGCAGCACCTCCTGGCCGGCCGGGGACGCCCAGCGGGTGTAGGGGTAGACGTCGACGCGGGCCATCAGCAGGGTGCCCGAGGTGAGGATCACCGGCAGGGCGAACCAGGCGAGGGCCGCCACCGCCTCCGCCTCGTCGGCGGAGCCCAGGGTGACCGCCCCGGTCAGCAGGACCACCGAGCAGAGCAGTGCCAGCCGGACGTGCCGTACCGCCGCCGCCGTGCTCTCCCGGACGAGGCCCGGGGTGGCCAGCCCGGCGAGCGACAGCCGGGCGCCGATCTCCAGCACGGTCGGGTGAGCGGCCATCACCTCGCGCAGTTCGCCCGTCCGGCACTGGCCGTCCGGGCCGGTCTCCGTCACCAGGGCCCGCTCCAGCCGGCTGCGGCCCTGCGGGTCGACCACGGTCGTCCACCCGGTGTGGGCCAGGTGCAGCCGGCCCCGGGAGGCCATCAGGACCAGGGCGAGGTCGACCACCCGGGTCGGGCCGCCCGCGAGGTACGCCATCTCGTACAGGCCGATGCCGACCGCCTCGGCCGGGCGCGGCCCGTCCACCCCGGCGAGCGCGTCCGCGGTGGCCGCGATCCGGACCAGCCGCAGGCAGGAGAGCACGGCGCCGACGCAGGCCGGGACGAGGAAGAGCAGCCACATGGGGCTGTTCTAACCCGTCCCGGCCACAGGTGGCCCGGTTCCGGGCCCGCGATACCGAACTGTGACCGGCCGGTGCCGCCGGACGGTCACTTGCCGTTGTGGTCCGGGTCGGCGCCGAAGGTGATGACGCCGAGATACCCGTCGCCGTCCTCGCTGACGGTCAGCAGCATGCCCGGCCGGTAGATGGAGTCGCCGTCGTTGAAGGTGTCGCGGCCGGTGTGCTTCGCGTAGGGGGCGTCGGCGAAGACGGCGGTGTTGAGCTTCTCGTCCATCATCATCTGGGTGGTCAGGGTGCGTTCGTTGTTGATGTGCACCATCGCGTGGACGTGGACCGTCCGCCCCCGGTACCAGCCGGGCCAGACCGTGGTGAACTGCACGATGCCGTCGCCGTTGGTGACCTGGGCGCCGCGCAGGTAGCGCTTGTCGTCGCTCGGCGTCAGGTCGGCGGCCCCGCCACCGGCCCCGCCACCGGCGCCCGGTGCGCCGGACGGTGCGCCCGACGGCGGGGTGCCGCCGGGGGCACCGGGTGCGCCGGACGGCGGTGCGCCGCCGGGCATCCCGCTGGGCATCCCGGACGGTGCGCCGCCCTCCGGCGGGGTGCCCCCGCCGCCCCCGCCGCCGCCCGTCGACAGCGACTCGGCGCCCGAGTACAGGCCGTCCGCGTCGCAGTGCCAGATCTCCACCACCGCGTTCGGGATCGCCGCACAGCTCTCGCTGTCCTGCACCCGGATCGCGAGCCGCAGCTGCCTGCCCGCCCGGTCCTCCCGGATGTCGCTGCGGATCTTGTCCGCGTCGAAGTAGTACGGGCCCTGCGTGGTCTCGGCCGTCAGGGTGCAGGTACCGGCGTTCGCGAACAGGGCGGTCAGGTCCCCGGTGGTGACGGCCTGCGGCGAGACACTGGCGCTCGCACCGGTGGTGGTGGTCGCCCGAGCGGCGCCGCCGGTCGTGCCGCCCTTGCCGCAGGCCGCGAGCAGCGCGCCCAGTCCGATGCTGCTGATACCGGCCAGCGCGGTCCGGCGGCTGACCCGCTGACCTTCGTGATCATGTCCCATACCGGCGAGCCTAGGAGCGCCCGATGAGGACGGCATGTGAGGCGGATGAGCATCCGCTCAGCGGCGGGGCGCCGGTCAGGAGCCGCAGCCCGACCCGCAGCTCGACCCGCAGCTGCTGGAGCTGGAGCCGCAGCTGCTCGACGAGGAGGACCCGCAGCTGCTGGAACCCGACCCGCAGCTCGACGACGACCCGCACCCGGACGACCCGCAGCCCGACCCGCTGCCGCCGCCGGAGCCCGAGTCGGAGAACCCGCACCAGCTCGCCGACGAGGAGGAGCAGCTCGACGCGCCGCCGTCACTGCCGGACGAGCCGCCCACACCCACCGGCGGCCGCGTCACCGAGGCGGCGAGCATCGCCTCCTGCAGCTCCTGGTCCGGCAGGCCGGAGCCGATCCCCTCCAGCGCGACCGCCCCGAGCAGCAGACTGCTCGCGATCCCCACGCCGTGCCGGGGCTTCCACGGACCGCCCTGCGTCATCAGCGAGAGCTGCCGCTTCCCCGCCGGGGTGATCCGGCCCTTGCGCACCCGGCTCACCAGCAGGAAGACCAGGCCCAGGGCGACCAGCCCGAGCGCCCCCGCGATCGACGGCCGGTCGGCCTCGGGCCGGTCGTGGGTCACGACGAGGCCCACGGCCGTGGAGACGACGACGGCGAGCATCGTCAGCCAGACCAGCCGGCGGGCGCGCCGGGCCCGGCGCAGCCGTCCGGGGTCGCGCATCAGCCCGTGGTCGGCGAGCCGGTTGCCGATCTGCTGGACGGCGTCCGACGTCATGGTCGTCCGGCGCAGGCCGACCAGGTCGCGCTGGCGCAGGTCGCCGGCCGCCGTGATCAGCGCCGCCTCGACGTCGTCGTAGGTCTTGCCGGCGGTGACGGTGACCAGTCCGCCGCGCGAGACGATCACCCGGCCCTCCTGGTGCATCCGCACCAGCACGGTGTCGACCACCCGGCCGGGGCCGCCGGCCAGGAAGGCCGCGTCCAGCAGTGGCAGGCCGCGCCCCGGCAGGCCCTTCGGGTTCGGTACGTGGCGGACCCGAAGGGCCGCCCGGATCGCGTACAGGCCGGCGGCGACCAGCAGCAGCGTGGCGATGGTGATGTACGTGGTGTGCCACATGGTGTCTTCCCCCGGTGGTGAGTGGTGCGGTCGGTCCTGGTGCGGCCCGCCGTGCGGGTGCGTCAGTCGTGGTCCGGGCGCAGGGCCCGGCGGAGCCGGTCCAGCGGGTGCGGCCGCCGTCGCTCCGGCGGCGGGGCGAGCCAGTCCCGCAGTGCGCGGCCGGCCGCGGGGCCGGGCCCGTCGGCGAGCGCCCACTGCGCGAAGGCCCGGGCGTCGGCGCGGTAGCCGCCGTCCTGCGGATGCTGTTGGGCGTACCGCAGGAAGGCGGGGCCGAACGCCGGCCCGAGCAGCAGCGGCAGTTCCGGGGCGACCCGGGCGACGGTGTCCCGCCGCTTGGCGGCCAGCCCGACCGCCTGGGCGCGCACCTGCGCCGGGTCGAAGCCGGCCGGCAGCGGCCCGCCCGCGACCAGCGCCGCCATCAGCGCGTGCTGGCGCTCGGCCAGCCCGGCCCGGGCCACCGTCAGCTCCGCGTCCTCGCCGGAGCCGGCGCGGGCGAGGTACTCCAGTCGCTCAGACATGCTGCGGCACCCCCTTCCGTACCTCGTGGTCCAGCACCCGGCGGATGGCGTCCAGTTCGCCGGCGAGTTCGGCGGGCGGCGGGAAGTTGCCGTCCCGCTCCAGCAGCACGCCGGGCGGCGCCACCCGGGAGCACAGTTCGGCGAGCACCTCCAGCACCGGCGCGGTGACGGGGTGCGCGTGCGTGTCGTGCCAGACCCCGTCGACCAGCCGGCCGCCCGCGACGTGCACGTACGCGATCGCCTCCAGCGGCAGGAGGTCCAGCTCGGCGGCCGGGTCGAGCCCGAGGTTGACCCGGTTGGTGTGCAGGTTGGCGACGTCGATCAGCAACCGGACGCCCGTCCGCTCGACCAGCTCCGCGAGGAACTGGCCCTCGGTCAGCTCGTCCTCGGGCCAGGCCAGCTGCGCCGCGATGTTCTCCAGCGCGAGCGGCACCGGCAGCTGCTCCTGCGCGATCCGGACGTTCTCGGCGATCACCCGCAGCGAGTCGCGCGACCGGGGCACCGGCAGCAGGTGCCCCGCCTCCAGGCCGCCCGCCCGGACGAACGCCAGGTGCTCGGTGACCAGCGGCGACTCCAGCGCCCCGGCGGCGTCCGCGAGCCGGGCCAGCCGGGCGGCGTCGGGCGGTGCGGCGCCGCCGACACCGAGCGAGACGCCGTGCGGGATCACGGTGACCCCGCGGCCGCGCAGGATTCGCAGCGATTCGGGCAGGTGGCCGGCGCAGATGTTCTCGGCGACGACCTCGACCCAGTCCAGGCCGGGCAGCCGCTCCACCACGGTGTCGATCTCGGTCCGCCAGCCGAGGCCGACGCCGAGCCGGGGCAGGTTCGTTGCAGGGGAGGTCATGGAGTGCGCCCCCTTCGGAGGGCTCGCGGTGACGGTGCCGGCAGGTGGCGAGAGGTGCTGAGAGGTGCCGGGCGGGACGCGGGCCTCGTTGCCCAGGCGGCCGCCGGTCGGTGTGGAGCGCGGTGAGCGGTACTGGTGGCCGCTCGTGCTGAGGATGTCCCCGGTGGGGGCTGCTGCCAAGCCTCGGCCGGGATTCTCAGAGCATTACTTGAGCATATCGATCCGCCCCGGCGCCCCCCGGGGCGGTGCCCCCGCCCTGAGCAGGGAAAAGGGGAGGCGCCCGGCCCGAGGTCCGGCTACCGTGACATGCATATGACTCTGATGATCCGTGACTTCACGCCCGCCGACGCCGACGCGGCCGCCGCCGCCCACCGGGCCGGCCGCCCACACCTCGTCCTGACCGCCGAGGTGTTCAGCTGGCTCCCCGGCCACCTGCCCGCCGAACAGCACTACCGCACCCTCGTCGCCGAACTCGACGGCCGGGTGGTCGGCAGCATCCGGTGCGGCCTGGTCACCGGCACCAGCACCGAGGGCATCGGCTACGCCAACGGCAGCGTCCTGCCCGAGTACCGGCGGCGCGGCGCGTTCACCGCCCTGCTCGGCGCCGCCGAACGGCACCTCGCCGCGCACGGCGCCACCGAGGTCCACAGCTGGGTCGACGACGTCCCCGACGACCTCGCGTTCGCCACCGCCCGCGGCTACCAGCAGGGCAGGGCGGCCCACTTCGCCCGCCGCGACCTCACCACCGCCCTGCCGCCCGTCCCCCCGCTGCCACCGGGCGTCGAACTCCGCACCGCCGCCGCCTACCAGGACGACCCGCACCCGCTGTTCCTCGTCGAGGCGGACGCCGCGCGGGACGAACCCGGTGAGGTCGAGTACGACAACGCCGACTACCAGGACTGGCTGGACAGCGTCTGGTCCCGCCCCGACCTCGACCGCGAACTCACCCTCGTCGCCGTCGTCGACGGGCAGCCCGCCGCCTTCAGCGCCGCCCAGACCGACGGCGCCACTCGCTACTGGTCCGCCTTCACCGCCTGCCGTCGCGACTTCCGCGGCCGCGGCCTCTCCACCCTGGCCAAGACCGAGTCGCTCCACCGGGCCCGTGCCGCCGGCCTCACCGAAGCCTTCACCAGTAACGACGCCACCAACGCCCCGATGCTGGCGATCAACCACCGCCTCGGCTACGAACGCTGCGCCAGCGAACGGAAGTTCATCAAGAAGCTGACCGGCTGACGGCCCCCGGGGGGTGCGTAATCCGGTTGTGCGCACACCTCCGCCCCGGGCAGTCTGAAGCCACACCGAGGGGTGTAGCTCAGCCCGGCCAGAGCAGCGGATTCCAAACCCGCACGTCGCAGGTTCGAATCCTGTCGCCCCTGCCACCACGCCCGGTCCCGGGCCGCCCGACGTCGGCCGACGGCCGCTCCGACTGCCGCTCCGGCCGCCGTCTCCCTGCGGAGGGCCGGCGGCCGGAGCGGGTCCGCGGCACCGAGGGGCCTGGCCGCCAGGAGGGGCCGGTTCGCCCCGGTGGGCGGAGTGACCATTATCGGCACACCCGGGCCGCTCGGGCGCGGCTTTCACGGCCGTTTCACCCGGTGGCGAGACCGCACCCCGGATCCCCGGCAGGCCCGGCCGCCTCCGTAGGGTGGCGGGAGCCCGCGTGTGCGGGCAGGAGACGAGGAGGTCCGGTGCCGGCGGAGGTCGTTCCGGACGAGGTGTGGCGGCTGCCCGCGGCGGACGCCGGGGCGGGCTTCACGGCCGTCTCGTGGACGGCCGGCCCGCAGGGCGACCTGGCCGTCCTGCTGGTGCATCAGCGGTACCTGAAACCGGCGTGGACCGGGAAGCACCTCGTGCCGCAGCCGCCGTTCGATGCGGAGCTCCTTACCGTCACCGGCGGGGGCGTACAACGGCTGCCCGTCCGGGACATCCGGGTGGACCCCTCCTACCTGGCGCTGCTGCCGGGCGGACGGCTGCTGCTGGCGGACGGCCGTGCCGAGGAGGACGAGCAGCAGGGCAGCTGGGAGCCGAACGCGGTGGTGCACGCCGCGAGCGGGGAGCCGGCCGTGGCGTTCCTCCTCGGGGACGACGTCCAGGCCCTGGTCACCGACCGCGCGGGGCGCATCTGGACCGCCTACGGGGACGAGGGTGTCTACGGCCACCACCAGGAGTCCCAGGCGGGCCTCGCAGGCTGGGACGCCCGGGGCCGGTGCGTCTGGTCCCCCGGACGCGCTCTTCCCGCCTGGCCGCTGGAAGGCTGCGCGGCGTCGAGTGAGGGCGCGGCCGTCTGGCTGGCCTGGTACTCGGAGAACCTCACGACCTTCCTGACCCGGATCGATCCGGCCACCGGCGAGTCCGCCAGCCGTCCCTGCCCCGTCCCCGACCCGTACGGCTTCGCCGTCCGCGGCGACCGGGCCGTGCTGGTCCGACGCAGTCCGGGAGGCGCCGAGATCGCCCACGCGGAACTGGCCGGCAAGCGTTGGCAGGTGACCCGGCGGCGCCCGCTCCGGCTGCCCGGCGGACTCGCCGAGGGGCCGGGGCAGGGCCGGGACGGCGTCCTGTGGTTCCGGTCCGGCGACACATGGCTCCGCGTCGAGGCCTGAGACCCCTACGGGGTGGGTTTCTGCAGCCCCACCGGTACCGCACGGAACACGAGCAGCAGCCTCGTGCTGCCCTTGAAGCCGGGTGCCAGCGACTGGGTCTGCTCGGTGCGCCAGCCCGCCGACTCCACGGACTCGATCAGGTCGGAGAGATCCTCCAACTCACCGACCGCCCCCACCGGCGGCCCCTCCCACAGCACGGTGTGGACGCTGTGCCCCGCCAGGTGCCGCGCGGCGGCGTCGCGAGCGTAGTCCGGCGGCGCGGTCTTCCCCGAGTTCCCCATGGGCGGATGCTAGCCGTCTCCGGTCCTCGCCCCCGACCACACCGAGCGAGCCCTCCGAACAGGTTCAACCGGGCTGGACCGGTGGGCCCTTCGGCCTGTGCTGAGCGACCGGTCTCCACCGGGATGCGGAGACGACCGGTGCTCCGGATAGTGACCCGGTTCTGGCCACGCCTCAAGTCCCTTCCGTAGGGCGGGCGCAGGTGGAGCGCCGCCCCGGCCGGCCGCCCCAGCCCGTCGTCGTGGGCGGCTTTCACGGAAGAGCGGAGCCCCGGGACACCTGGCGATGTCCCGGGGCTCCGCGCCGTGTGCTGTGGCTACTCCGCCGGCTTCAGCGTCAGCGAGATGCTGTTGATGCAGTACCGCTGGTCGGTGGGGGTGCCGTAGCCCTCGCCCTCGAAGACGTGGCCGAGGTGGCCGCCGCACTTCGCGCAGCGGACCTCGACGCGGCGCATGCCGAGGGTGGTGTCCTCGATGTACTGGACGCGGTCGCCGGCCAGCGGGGCGTAGTAGCTGGGCCAGCCGCAGTGGCTGTCGAACTTGGTCTCCGAGCTGAAGAGCTCGGTTCCGCAGGCGCGGCAGCTGTAGACGCCGACGGTCTTGGTGTCGGTGTACTCGCCGACGTGGGGCCGTTCGGTGCCCGCCTCACGGAGTACGTGGTACTCCTCGGGGCTGAGCTGGGCGCGCCATTCGGCGTCGGTCTTCTCGATCTCGTAGCTCATGGCGTGCTCCTTGGCTGAGGTGTTCAGGCGCTGGTAGCAACGTTCGAGAGGTGCTTCAGGATTTCGGGGCCGAGGTTGGTGACGTCGCCGGCGCCCATGGTGAGGACGAGGTCGCCGGGCCGGGCGAGGCCGGCGAGCAGGGCGGGGGCGGCGTCGAAGGCGTGTTCGGCGGTGACGTCGGCGCCGGCGCGGTGGGCCGCGTCGATGATGAGTTCGCTGGTGACGCCGGGGATCGGGTCCTCGCGGGCCGGGTAGATGTCGAGGACGACGGAGGCGTCGGCGAGGGCGAGGGCCTGGCCCATCTCGTCGGCGAGCTGCTGGGTGCGGCTGAAGAGGTGGGGCTGGAAGACGACGAGGATGCGGCCCTCGCCCTCCAGGCCCTCGCGGATGGCTTCGAGGTCGGCGGCCATCTCGGTGGGGTGGTGGGCGTAGGAGTCGATGACCTGGACGCCGCCGGCCTCGCCCTTGAGCTGGAGGCGGCGGCGGACGCCGGTGTAGCTGCCGAGGGCCTTGGCGAGGTCGGTGGCGGGGACGCCCAGCGCGGCGCCGGCGGCGAGGGCGGCCACCGCGTTGTGCGCGTAGTGGCGGCCGGGGACGGAGACGGTGAAGGTGAGCTCGGCGCCGTCGAGCAGGACGGTCACCTCGCTGGTCATGCCCCGGGCGGCGACCGACAGGACGCGGACGGTGGCGTCCTCGGCGGCGCCGACGGTGACGATGTTCAGGCCGTCGCGGCCGGCGATCCGGGCGGTGAGTTCGCGGGCGCCGGCGTGGTCGGCGGAGATCACCAGGGTGCCGCCGGGGGTGATCCGCCCGGCGAAGGTGTCGAAGGACTCGTAGATCTCTTCGATCGAGGCGTAGTTGGCGTGGTGGTCGAGTTCCACGTTGAGGACGATGGCGACCTCGGGGGCGTACTTGTGGAAGCTGCGGTCGCTCTCGTCGGCCTCGGCGACGAAGATCTCGCCGACGCCGTGGTGGGCGTTGCTGCCGGGGGCGTCGAGGTCGCCGCCGATGGCGTACGAGGGGTCGAGGCCGAGTTCGGCGAGGCTGACGGCGAGCATGCTGGTGGTGGTGGTCTTGCCGTGGGTGCCGGCGACGGCGAGGGCGCGGCGGCCGCCCATCAGGGCGGCGAGGGCGTCGGAGCGGTGCACGACGGGGATGCCGCGTTCGCGGGCGGCGGCCAGCTCGGGGTTGTCCTCGCGGATGGCGCTGGAGACGACGATGCTGCTGGCGCCGTCGGGGACGTTCCCGGCGGCGTGGCCGACGTGGACCCGGGCGCCGAGGGTGCGCAGGGCGAGGACGGTCTCGGATTCCTTGGAGTCGCTGCCGGAGACCTTGGCGCCGCGCACGGCCAGGATCTTCGCGAGCCCGGACATGCCGGCCCCGCCGATGCCGATGAAGTGCGGGGCGTGCAGGTCGTGTGCGGCGTCGTTCAAGGCGGGGCTCCGTACGGCAGGGGCGGCAGAGGCGGCAGAGCAGGGGTGACGGTGCGGACGACGGGTGCGAATCGTCCTTGCGGGGGCGGCCGGGTGGACCGGCGTCCGCAAGGACGATTCTGCACCACCGGGGGCCGGGGTCAGGAGTCGCTGGCGAACAGTCGCAGGACTGGTACACCCACCTTGTGCCGGGCCTGCGAGGCCCAGTCGCGGTGGAAGAACTCCTCGACGAAGTGCGGGGAGGTCAGCACGACCACCTCGTCCGCCGCGTTGTTCTCGACGACCGAGCGCAGGTGGTCGAGCGGCTTCTCCTCGACGACCTCGCCGACGGCCTCGGCGCCGGCTTCGCGCAGGTGGCGCAGGCTGTGTTCCAGTGACTCGGTGGCGAGCGTGGGGGTGCTCTCCGTCGCGTCGTGCTCGTGCACGACCTTGTCGAGATGTCCGAGAGCCACGTCGTCGAGTGCGCGGAGCAGTTCGTCCTGCTTCCCGCGCGGCTGCATCAGAACGATGAAGGAGACCTTCTCGTCGCTGTGGAGTGTGGTGACGAGTTCCACATCCGCATCGGAGAGTGCTTTCTCGATCATCAGTACGGTTTTGAACACGTGAGTCCCTTCCATTTGCAGGCCCCCGGGTCCGGCGTCCGGTTCCATACTGCCCGGAGGAAGCTTTCCTCACGCTGCGCACACGGCGCAGGAGCCACAGTGGGAGTTGGATCACAGGGCCTGCGGGCGCAGGTACCGGGCGAAGAGGAAACCTTTCTGCTCGATCAATGAGACCAGCCGCATCCGCTGGACGTCCGGCATTTGCGCACCCTGGACTATGCGCGGCGCGTCGCCGCCGGTGATCAGCGGGGCCAGCGACAGGCACAGCTCGTCCAGCAGGCCGCCCGCCGCCAGCTGCCCCAGCAGCCGCGGCCCGCCCTCGCTCAGCAGCCGGGTCCAGCCCCGCCCGGCGAGCGCCGCCACCGCCGCCGCGAGGTCCACCGAGCCCTCGCCCGCGAGGATCACCTCGGCCACCGCCGCGACCGCCGCCCGGGCCTCGGCCGGGGCGTCCTCGGTGGTGATCACCACCGTCCTGACCAGCGGCTCCGTGAACAGCGGCGCGGCCAGGTCGAGGTCCAGCGAGCGGCTGACGATCGCGATCACGGGCGCCGGGGCCTGCCCGGCGGCCTGCCGCGCGGCGGCGAACTCCGCCCGCGCCCGGGCCGGCCGGTACCCCTCGGCGCGGACGGTCTGCGCCCCCACCAGCACCACGTCCGACAGGGCCCGCAGCACCCCGAAGATCCGCTTGTCGGCGTCCCCGGACAGGCCCTCGGAGAGTCCCTCCAGCCGGGCTCCGCCGTCCAGCCCGGCCACCATGTTGGCCCGCAACCACGGTCGGCCGTGATTCACCTGGTCGGGGTACGCGTAGACGGCCGCGAGCGACTCCGACGAGGCCGGATCGAGCGGCGACGAACCGGGGGCGGGCGCGGCCAGGGGACTGATCAGCTGGTGCATGAAAGCCAGTCTTCCACCAGGCGTACCCTCTACTAACGTGTCCGCTGCCTCCCGCCCCGATGCCATAGCCACCCCCGTCGCGCTCACCGACCGCCGCCCGGTCGTGCCCGCCGAGCGCCTGGTCGCGGAGATGGTCCCGCCGCCGCGGTTCTCCGGCGTCAGCTTCGGCAGCTACCTCCCGGACCCGACCCAGCCCAGCCAGTACGAGGCCGTGCAGGTGCTGGAGCAGTTCGCGGGCACCCTCAACGGCGCGGACGGCGCCGGCGCGCCGAAGCGCAGCTGGTTCCGCCGCACCGCCCCCGCCCCCGCGGGACCGGCCGGCGTCTACCTGGACGGCGGCTACGGCGTCGGCAAGACCCACCTGCTCGCCTCGCTCTGGCACGCCACCCCCGGCCCGAAGGCCTTCGGCACCTTCGTCGAGCTCACCAACCTGGTCGGCGCCCTGGGCTTCCAGCAGGCCGTGCAGACCCTGTCGGGGCACCGGCTGCTCTGCATCGACGAGTTCGAACTGGACGACCCGGGCGACACCGTCCTGGTCTCCACGCTGCTGCGCCGCCTCGTCGACAACGGCGTGAAGCTGGCCGCCACCTCGAACACCCTGCCGGACAAGCTCGGCGAGGGCCGGTTCGCCGCCGCCGACTTCCTGCGCGAGATCCAGGGCCTGGCCGGTCACTTCCGGCCGCTGCGGATCGACGGCCAGGATTACCGCCACCGCGGCCTGCCCGAGGCCCCGCCGCCGTACAGCGACGAGGTCGTCGAGGCCGCCGCCGCCCGCACCCCGGGCGCCTCGCTCGACGGCTTCGGCGATCTGCTGAACCACCTCTCGGCCGTCCACCCCAGCCGCTACGGCGCGTTGCTGGACGACGTCCACGCCGTCTTCCTGCGCGGCGTCGAGCCGGTCGAGGACCAGTCCACCGCGCTGCGGCTGGTCGTCCTCGCGGACCGGATGTACGACCGGGAGCTGCCGATCACCGCCTCCGGCATCCCCTTCGACCAGGTGTTCTCCGCCGAGATGCTGCGCGGCGGCTACCGCAAGAAGTACCTGCGCGCCGTCTCGCGCCTGGTGGCGCTGGCCCGCGACAGCGGCAACGTCGGCCGGATCAGCCAGGGCGCCGCCTGACCGCGGCCGGCGGGCCCGCCGGATTGTCGGTGCCGGGCCGTACGGTGGTTGCGTGCGACCCATCACGAGCATTGAGCGGACCGAGGCGCCCTTCGAGGTCGTCAGCCCCTACCAGCCCAACGGCGACCAGCCGGCGGCGATCGCCGAGCTGGAGCGCCGCATCCGTGCGGGTGAACAGGACGTCGTCCTGCTCGGCGCCACCGGCACCGGCAAGTCGGCGACCACGGCGTGGATGATCGAGAAGCTCCAGCGGCCCACCCTGGTGATGGCGCCGAACAAGACGCTGGCCGCCCAGCTGGCCAACGAGTTCCGCGAGCTGCTCCCGAACAACGCCGTCGAGTACTTCGTCTCGTACTACGACTACTACCAGCCCGAGGCGTACGTCCCGCAGACGGACACCTACATCGAGAAGGACTCCTCGATCAACGAGGAGGTCGAGCGGCTGCGCCACTCCGCGACGAACTCCCTGCTCACCCGCCGCGACGTGATCGTGGTCGCGTCCGTCTCCTGCATCTACGGCCTCGGCACGCCGCAGGAGTACGTCGACCGGATGGTGCAGCTCAAGGTCGGCGAGGAGATCGACCGGGACGTCCTGCTGCGCCGCTTCGTCGACATCCAGTACTCCCGCAACGACCTCGCGTTCAGCCGCGGCACCTTCCGGGTGCGGGGCGACACCATCGAGATCTTCCCGGTGTACGAGGAGCTGGCCGTCCGGATCGAGATGTTCGGCGACGAGATCGAGGCGCTCTACACGCTGCACCCGCTCACCGGCGAGATCATCAGCCAGAACGACGCCGTCCACGTCTTCCCCGCCTCCCACTACGTGGCCGGCCCGGAGCGGATGGAGCGGGCGGTCAACGACATCGAGAAGGAGCTGGCCGAGACCCTCGCGCGGATGGAGAAGCAGGGCAAGCTGCTGGAGGCCCAGCGGCTGCGCATGCGCACCACGTACGACATCGAGATGCTCCGCCAGATCGGCACCTGCTCCGGCGTCGAGAACTACTCGATGCACTTCGACGGCCGCGCGCCCGGCACCGCCCCCAACACCCTGCTCGACTACTTCCCGGAGGACTTCCTCCTGGTCATCGACGAGTCGCACGTCACCGTGCCGCAGATCGGCGCGATGTACGAGGGCGACGCCTCGCGCAAGCGCACGCTGGTCGAGCACGGGTTCCGGCTGCCCTCGGCGATGGACAACCGCCCGCTGAAGTGGGAGGAGTTCCTGGAGCGCACCGGGCAGACGGTCTACCTGTCCGCGACGCCCGGCAAGTACGAGCTCTCCCGCGGCGACGGCGTGGTCGAGCAGATCATCCGCCCGACCGGCCTGATCGACCCCGAGATCGTCGTCAAGCCGACCGAGGGCCAGATCGACGACCTGGTGCACGAGGTCCGCAAGCGGGTCGAGCGCAACGAGCGCGTGCTGGTCACCACCCTGACCAAGAAGATGTCCGAGGACCTCACCGACTACATGCTCGGCCTCGACATCCGGGTCCGCTACCTGCACAGCGACATCGACACGCTGCGCCGGGTGGAGCTGCTGCGCGAGCTGCGGGCCGGCGAGTACGACGTGCTGGTCGGCATCAACCTGCTCCGCGAGGGCCTGGACCTGCCCGAGGTCTCGCTGGTCGCGATCCTGGACGCGGACAAGGAGGGCTTCCTGCGCTCCGGCACCTCGCTGATCCAGACCATCGGCCGTGCCGCCCGGAACGTCTCCGGCCAGGTCCACATGTACGCGGACCGGATCACGGCGGCGATGGAGAAGGCCATCGACGAGACCAACCGCCGCCGCGAGGTCCAGCAGGCCTACAACGCCAAGCACGGCATCGACCCGCAGCCGCTGCGCAAGAAGATCGGCGACATCCTCGACACCCTCAGCCGCGAGGAGATCGACACCGAGGAGCTGCTCTCCACCGGCTACCGGGGGAGCGGCAAGGGCAAGGCTCCGGTGCCGGCCCTGGGTGCCGACCGCAAGCCCGCCAAGAACCTGCCGGCCACCGAGCTGGCCGACCTGATCCAGCAGCTCACCGACCGGATGCACGCGGCCGCGACGGACCTCCAGTTCGAGGTGGCCGCCCGGATCCGCGACGAGGTCAAGGAGCTGAAGCGCGAGCTGCGGCAGATGCGCGAGGCGGGCATGGCCTGATCCGGCCCGTCCCGGCCGCTCCGGCCGCGAGGCGTCCGCAGTGTCAACCCCACGGGGTGTCTCAGGACTGGCACAAACGGGTACGCCCTGCGTGGTGCCCTCACCCGCAGGCCATAGGCTGGCCTGCGGGTGACGGCTGCGTCCCGTCGGACGGCCGTACGGCCGCCGGGCGGGCCCGGAGTGCCGGCACCAGGGGGCCTCGGCCGGGGGACGGCAACGGGGTAATCCGCCGTGGAGCCGCCGCGGGATACCGACCCGCGCGGCCGAGGAGAGAGGACAACACCGTGTCGGTGAACCTGGCCAAGGGACAGCAGGTCAGTCTTCAGAAGAGCTCGGGCGAGTCGCTGACCGTCGTCCGGATGGGGCTGGGCTGGCGGGCCGCCCCCCGGCGCGGCCTGTTCGGCAGCCGCACCCGCCAGATAGACCTGGACGCCTCGGCGCTGCTGTACGCCGAGAAGACCCCCTCGGACGTGGTCTTCTTCCAGCACCTGGAGAGCAACGACGGCTCGGTGCGCCACACCGGGGACAACCTGGTGGGCGGCGTGGGCGCAGGCGACGACGACGAGTCGATCCTGGTCGACCTCGCGCACGTGCCGGTGCACATCACCCAGGTGGTCTTCACCGTCAGCTCGTACACCGGGCAGACCTTCGCCGAGGTGCAGAACGCGCACTGCCGGCTGGTGGACGAGAGCACCGGCCAGGAACTGGCCCGCTACGAGCTGGCGGGCGGCGGCCAGCACACCGGCCAGATCATGGCCAAGGTGTTCCGGGAGGAGTCCGGCGGCTGGGGCATGCAGGCGATCGGGGCCCCGGCCCGGGCTCGGACGTTCCAGGACATGCTGCCGGCCATCGACCCGTTCCTCTGAGACCTCCCCGAGCGGGGCCGCTCCGAGTGAGGCTGCCCCGAGCGTGGCCTCCCCGGGCGGTGTTTCCGTCAAGAGAGTCTTTACCTTCTTTACCTTTTCTTGGGTTGCCTGTTAGTGTTGCGGCAGCGGAGGGGAGTATTCCCCCGCAGTGTTCCCGTCATCACGGACGCCGCCATCGGTGTCCCGGGGCACTGGTCCGTGTGCCCGCCACCTGCGGGCCGACGGGCGGAAGAGACCTCCGGCAGTGACGATGACTGTCTCGCCTACCTGCCGGAGGAGCAGCAAGTGGACGTTTCCGTATCCATGTGGGTCGGCACCATCGGGGTGTTGATCGCCCTGATCGTGGCCGATTTCTTCATCGGGGGCCGAAAGCCGCACGAGGTCTCCATCAAGGAGGCCGGCATCTGGACGGCCGTCTGGGTCGCCCTGGCGGTGGCCTTCGGCGGTTTCCTCTGGTCGCACTCCGGCTCGCAGCCGGCCGGCGAGTTCTTCGCCGGTTACATCACCGAGAAGTCGCTGAGTGTCGACAACCTCTTCGTCTTCATCCTGATCATGGGCAAGTTCGCGGTGCCCCGGATCTACCAGCAGCGCGTGCTGATGTTCGGTGTGATCATCGCCCTCGTCCTGCGGGCGGTCTTCATCGCCGGCGGCGCGGCCCTGGTCACCCAGTTCTCCTGGGTCTTCTACATCTTCGGCGCGTTCCTGGTCTGGACGGCCTGGAAGCTGATCAAGGACGCCCGGGCCGGCGAGGAGGAGGAGTTCGAGGAGAACCGCCTGCTCAAGACCATCGAGCGGCGCTTCCCGTCCACCAGCACGTACCACGGCACGAAGCTCTTCATCAAGGAGAACGGCCGCCGGCTGATGACGCCGATGCTGATCGTGATGATCGCGATCGGTACCACCGACGTCCTGTTCGCGCTGGACTCGATCCCCGCCATCTTCGGCCTGACCCAGGACCCGTACATCGTCTTCACCGCCAACGCCTTCGCGCTGATGGGTCTGCGCCAGCTGTACTTCCTGATCGGCGGCCTGCTGAAGAAGCTCGTCTACCTGTCCTACGGCCTGTCGGTGATCCTCGGCTTCATCGGCGTGAAGCTCGTGCTGCACGCACTGCACGAGAGCGGCGTGCACGTGCCCGAGATCGGCATCCCGCTCTCCCTCGGCTTCATCGTCGTGGTGCTCACGGTCACCACGGTGGCCAGCCTGATCGCCTCGAAGAAGCAGGAGGCGCTGGAGCAGGCGGAGAAGATCGACGCCTGACCGGCAACGGACCCGGGACGGGCCCGCGACCAGTACCCCTGGTCGCGGGCCCGTCCCGTGCCACGTCCGCCGGGCGGCGGGTGCGCGATATTCCGAACGGACATGCGGTCGGGCACGGCAGAATCACCGGCAGACACCGAAAGCAGGATCCCGTGACCCTCGCACCGACCCGCCTCACCCTCGACGACCTGTTCGACCCGACCGATCTCGCGGCCGCGATCGAGGACGGACACGTCACGCGCAAGTCGCACCCGACGCTGCCGCTCTCGATCTACACCTACACGCCGATCTGTCAGTACGGGCACATCTGGACACCGGTCACCATGCGGTGCCGGGGCCTGATCGCCGAGGACGCGACCGGCGAGGTCGTCGCCCTGCCGTTCCCCAAGATCTTCGTGACGGCGATGCACGGCCGGCACGACTTCGCGCCGGCCCTGCCCGCCGAGCCGTTCGAGATCTTCGAGAAGGCCGACGGGAGCCTCGTCATCGTGTTCCACCACGCCGGCCGGTGGCACGCCGCCTCGAAGGCGTCGTTCGGCTCCGAGCAGGCCCGCTGGGCGCAGCACGTCCTCGACCGCTCCGACACCGGCGGCCTCGACCAGGGCCTGACCTACCTCGCGGAGGCGATCTACCCGGGCAACCGGATCGTCGTCGACTACGGCGCGCGCCACGACCTGGTGCTGCTCGCCGCGTACCGGCCGGCCGACGGCACGGAGGAGCCGCTGCCGGCGGTGGCCCCGCACTGGGCCCCGATCGGCCCGGTGGTCCGCTCCTGGGGCCTCGGCACGGACGTCGCCGAACTGGAGAAGCTCGCCGCCGCCGACACCACCGTGGACGGCGAGCCGGTCGGCGGTACCCAGGAGGAGGGCTACGTGATCCGCTTCGCCTCCGGCGCCCGCGCCAAGCTGAAGCTGACCGCCTACCTCGCGCTGCACCGCCTCTACACCGGCACCAACGAGCGGACGGTGTGGGAGGCGCTCGCCGCCGGCCGCGACCCGGGGACGCTGTTCGACCGGGTGCCGGACGAGTTCCGGGACTGGGTGGAGGAGATCGCCGACCGCCAGCGGGCCCGGGCCGCCGAGTTCACGGCCGCCGCCGAGGCGGACTTCGCGCTGATCCCGCCGGGCCTGGACCGCAAGTCCTTCGCGGCCGAGGCCAGGAAGTCCCGCCTGCCCGCCGCGATGTTCCGCCTGTACGACGGGCGGGACGTCTCCGACATGGCCTGGCGCTCCGTCAGGCCCCGGGGCGACGCACCGTTCAAGACCGACGACGAAGGCTGACCGACACCCATGCCCACCGTGCACCTCACCACCGGCCTGCCCGCCTCGGGCAAGACCACCCGCGCCCTGCAGCTCCTCGCGGACTCCAAGGGCACCATGCGGCGCGTCAACATGGACGACATCCGCGCGATGCTCGACGACCACGGCGGCGAGCGGAGCTGGTCCCACCGGCACGAGAAGACCGCGATGGCCGTCCAGGAGGCCGCGATCCTCGCCGCGGTGAACGACGGCTTCGACGTCGTCGTCGACAACACCCACATGACCTCGGGCATGGCCGGCCGCCTGAAGGCCGTCCTCGCGCAGGCCGACGTCACCTTCGTCGTCCACGACTTCACCGACGTCCCGCTGGAGGAGTGCCTGGCCCGCGACGCGGCCCGCGCCAACCCGGTCGGCGAGGAGGCGATCCGCCGCCTGGACCAGCGCCACCGCTCGGCCCGTCGCAGCGGCTGGCGGCTCACCGCCGAGTGGATGGCCGAGACGATCCCCGTCGAGCCCTACACGCCCGCCGAGGGACTGCCGCCGGCCGTGATGGTCGACATCGACGGCACACTCGCGCTGAACGTCTCCCGGGGCCCGTACGACTTCGAGCACTGCGACGAGGACGCCCTCAACACGGCGGTCGCCGACGCCGTCCGGCTCTACCGGGGCGCCGGCCACCGCGTGGTGGTCCTGTCCGGCCGCAGCGAGCAGTACCGCCCGCAGACCGAGGCCTGGCTCGCCACCCACGGCGTGCCGTACGACGAGCTGTGGATGCGCGCGGCCGGCGACACCCGCCGCGACGACGCGGTCAAGCTGGACCTCTTCGACGCCCACGTCCGCCACCGCTTCGCGGTCCGGGTCAGCCTCGACGACCGCGACCGGGTGGTGGCCCTCTGGCGCCGCCTGGGCCTCGCGACCTTCCAGGTCAACTTCGGGGACTTCTGAGGCCGCGGGGCTCTGCCGGTGCGGCTGCCCCTACGCGTGCGCTACTGGTCCGCGGGCCACGGGTCGCTCTTCCAGACGATCGAGAAGACCGACTGCGGCGGGTAGGACGCGAAGCTCCCGCCGTCCTTCCTCACGTGGACCCAGCCCTCCGGGCCGATCCGGGTCAGGCCCTGGTCTGCGGCGTGCCCGCCCTCGGTGGCGGGGAGCATGATTCTGGCTTCGGTCCAAGTGGTCTGTGTCATGAGTCGACTGTTCCCGGCCCCGGAGCGGGACCGCCACCCGGCGTGCGCCGGTTGGCGGTGCGCCGGAGGACCCCGGGCATCGCGCCCGGGGTCCTCCGCGTTCGGCCGGTGCTGCTCCGCGAGGACCGGCCCTGGACCGGCCCGGTGTCCTACCAGCCGCGCTCGCGCCATTCGGCGAGCCTGGGGCGCTCCGCGCCGAGGGTGGTGTCGCCGCCGTGGCCCGGGTAGACCCAGGCCTCGTCGGGCAGGACGTCGAAGAGCTTCTCGTTGACGTCGCGGAACAGGCTGTCGAACGCCGCGCTGTCGCCCCAGGTGTTGCCGACCCCGCCCGGGAACAGGCAGTCGCCGGTGAAGACGTGCGGGTGGCCCTGCGGGTCGTCGTAGACCAGCACGATCGCGCCGGGCGTGTGCCCGACCAGGTGGCGGACGGTCAGCTCGACCTGGCCCACCCGGAGGATGTCGCCGTCGTCCAGCAGCAGGTCGGTGGGTACGTCCAGGGCTTCGGCGTCGATCCGCCCGGCCGCCGTGCGGGCGCCGGTCGCGGCCACCACCTCGGCGAGCGCGCCCCAGTGGTCGTGGTGGCGGTGGGTGGTGACGACGGTGGCCAGCCGTTCGCCGACCGTCTCCAGCAGGACGGGCGCGTCCGCCGCCGCGTCGATCAGCAGCTGCTCGTCGGTGGCCCGGCAGCGCAGCAGGTACGCGTTGTTGTCGTACGGGCCGACGGCCACCTTGCTGATGATCAGGTGGGCCAGCTCGCGCACGTCCGGCGGGCCGCCGACCTTCACCGCTCCGTGGTACGCCATCGGGCCGCTCCTTCGCTGTCTTTCGTACTGCCTGTCATGGGGTGTGCTGTCGGTGCTTTCCTATCGTCGCGCGGTCAGCCCATGGGGGGAAGCTTCGGCAGGGCGGTGCGGGCGTCGGCGAGCTGGACGCCCGCCCGGTGGACCTGGAGGCCGTCGCCGTCCGAGCGGCCGGAGAGCCAGGCGGTGAGCGCGCGCACCGGGCCCTCGACGGTCAGGGCGGTGTCGTCGCCGGCTGCGCCGTCCGGGGTGGCCGGGGTGCCGGGGGTGACGTGGGCGGTGCCGGTGTGGGCGCGGTCGGCGGTGTCGTCGGAGACGAGCAGGAGGGCGGGCAGGCCGGCCCGGCTGTCGAGAGCCGCCGTGAGCCGGTGGAACTCGACCACCGCGAACCGCTCCGGCCAGTGCGCGGGCGTGTATCCGGCGTCCAGGTCGACGTGGTGGTACTCGACCTCGACGAGCCGCCTCCAGGGGATCTCGAAGGCGCCGAAGACGTAGCCGGCACGGTGCCGGACCTCGGCACCCCACGCCGCGTCGTCGAGCGCCGCCGCGGCCATGGTGAAGCGCTCGGCCGATTCGTGCAGGTCGGCGAGCTGGAGGTCGAGCGGGCGCGGTGCGCCGTCCTCGATGTCCTGGTCGCGGGCCTCCGGGGTGGCGTACTGGGGGATGTCCCGGCCGGTGCGGGCGCCGTCGAGGAGGTTGACCAGGGAGTCGGCGTTGCGGGCGAGGTGGGTGAGGACGTGGCCGCGCGTCCAGCCGGGCAGCGCGGACGGTCCGGCGACGGCCTCCGGCGGGAGTTCGGCGACGGAGCGCAGCAGGTGCGCGGTGGCGTCGGCGACCAGGCGCAGGCCCGCGGCCGCCCTCGCGGTGCCCGTCCCGGCGCTCGTGGCGGCGTTCGCCCCGGTCCCGGGTCCGGCCTCCGCCCCGGCGCCGGCCCCGGTGCGGGCGGTGGGCTCGGTGTCACTCATGGAATCGCCTCCGGCTGGTGGTCCGTTGGTTCCGCTGGCGGCGTGCCCGGGAGGGCCGCCGCTCGTTGACGTTGATGACGCTATCGCCGACGCGGTGTGCGGTGCGGCCGGGTCGGACGCTGTCGGCGCGGAGCAGGGGGTTTGCGGCGGTCCGGCGCCGGTCCGCCGCAGTGGCCGTCACCCGTTCGGGTGATCTCCACTGGACAGGCTCGATAATCGAACGCCTGAGCTAGTAGGCTGGCCGTCCCAAGCTGTTAAGACTGGAACACTGGAAGAACGGGCCCTCCCGGTTCGTTGCCATGTGGGTGAGATTCCTCAGCGAGAGTCCTGAGCGAAGCCTGAGTGAAGAGTCTCCGGACGAAGCCCCCAGAAGAAGTCCCCAGAAGAGACCCCACCGGAGAAAGGCGCCAGAAGCAGTGGCCGACCGCCTCATCGTCCGCGGTGCTCGCGAGCACAACCTCAAGAACGTCTCCCTCGACCTGCCGCGCGACTCGCTGATCGTCTTCACCGGCCTCTCCGGCTCGGGCAAGTCCTCGCTGGCCTTCGACACGATCTTCGCGGAGGGGCAGCGGCGCTACGTGGAGTCGCTCTCCTCCTACGCCCGGCAGTTCCTCGGGCAGATGGACAAGCCCGACGTCGACTTCATCGAGGGCCTCTCCCCGGCCGTCTCGATCGACCAGAAGTCCACCAACCGCAACCCGCGTTCCACCGTCGGCACCATCACCGAGGTGTACGACTACCTGCGGCTGCTGTTCGCCCGGATCGGCAAGCCGCACTGTCCGCACTGCGCCCGGCCGATCGCCAAGCAGTCCCCGCAGGCGATCGTCGACCGGGTGCTGGAGCTCGCCGAGGGCACCCGCTTCCAGGTGCTGAGCCCGGTGGTGCGCGAGCGCAAGGGCGAGTTCGTCGACCTGTTCGCCGACCTCCAGTCCAAGGGGTACGCCCGCGCCCGGGTCGACGGCGTGACCGTCCAGCTGGCCGAGCCGCCCACGCTCAAGAAGCAGGAGAAGCACACCATCGAGGTGGTCATCGACCGCCTGACCGTCAAGGACAGCGCCAAGCGCCGCCTCACCGACTCGGTCGAGACGGCCCTCAAGCTGGCCGGCGGCATGGTCGTGCTCGACTTCGTCGATCTCCCGGAGGACGACCCCGAGCGCGAGCGGATGTTCTCCGAGCACCTCTACTGCCCCTACGACGACGTGTCGTTCGAGGAGCTGGAGCCGCGCTCGTTCTCCTTCAACTCGCCGTTCGGCGCCTGCCCCGACTGCTCGGGCCTCGGCAACCGGATGGAGGTCGACCCGGAGCTGGTCGTCCCCGACGAGGAGAAGTCGCTCGACGAGGGCGCGATCCACCCGTGGTCCGGCGGCCACACCAAGGAGTACTTCCAGCGTCTGATCGACGCGCTGGCCGGCGAGCTGGGCTTCCGCACCGACCTGCCCTGGGCCGGTCTGCCGGTGCGCGCCAAGAAGGCCCTGCTGTACGGCCACAAGCACCAGGTGGAGGTGCGCTACCGCAACCGCTACGGCCGCGACCGCTCGTACACCACGGGCTTCGAGGGCGCGGTTCCGTTCATCCAGCGCCGGCACACCGAGGCGGAGAGCGACAGCAGCCGCGAGCGCTTCGAGGGCTACATGCGCGAGGTGCCCTGCCCGACCTGCGACGGCACCCGGCTGAAGCCCGTCGTGCTCGCGGTCACCGTGCAGGACAAGTCGATCGCGGACGTCTCGGCGATGTCGATCAGCGACTGCTCGGACTTCCTCGGTGCGATGAAGCTCGACGCGCGCGACAAGCAGATCGCCGAGCGGGTGCTGAAGGAGGTCAACGAGCGGCTGCGCTTCCTGGTCGACGTCGGCCTGGACTACCTCTCGCTCAACCGCGCGGCCGGCACCCTGTCCGGCGGTGAGGCCCAGCGGATCCGCCTCGCCACCCAGATCGGCTCCGGCCTGGTCGGCGTGCTGTACGTGCTGGACGAGCCGTCCATCGGCCTGCACCAGCGCGACAACCACCGCCTGATCGAGACGCTGGTGCGGCTGCGTGACATCGGCAACACCCTGATCGTCGTCGAGCACGACGAGGACACCATCAAGATGGCCGACTGGGTGGTCGACATCGGCCCGGGCGCCGGCGAGCACGGCGGCAGGGTGGTGCACTCCGGTTCGCTGAAGCAGCTGCTCGCCAACAAGGAGTCGCTGACCGGCCAGTACCTCTCCGGCAAGCGGTCCATCCCGATCCCGGCGGCCCGCCGGCCGCGCGACAAGAAGCGCCAGCTCGTGGTGCACGGCGCCCGCGAGCACAACCTCAAGGACGTCACCGTCGGCTTCCCGCTCGGGACGTTCACGGCGATCACGGGTGTGTCGGGCTCCGGCAAGTCCACCCTGGTCAACGACATCCTCTACACCCACCTGGCCCGGGAGCTGAACGGCGCGCGCAGCGTGCCCGGCCGGCACACCCGGATCACCG
The DNA here is from genome assembly GCF_042669755.1 of Kitasatospora sp. NPDC057223. Lineage (NCBI taxonomy): Bacteria > Bacillati > Actinomycetota > Actinomycetes > Kitasatosporales > Streptomycetaceae > Kitasatospora > Kitasatospora sp. NPDC057223. The sequence goes on from NZ_JBHUWW010000050.1 coordinate 43,035, forward strand.
GTACCGACCTGGTCGACAAGGTCGTGCACGTCGACCAGTCGCCGATCGGCCGCACCCCGCGCTCGAACCCGGCCACCTACACCGGCGTGTTCGACCACGTCCGGCGGCTGTTCGCGGAGACCCAGGAGGCGAAGGTGCGCGGCTACCTGCCGGGCCGCTTCTCCTTCAACGTCAAGGGCGGCCGCTGCGAGAACTGCTCGGGCGACGGCACCATCAAGATCGAGATGAACTTCCTGCCGGACGTCTACGTCCCGTGCGAGGTCTGCCACGGAGCCCGGTACAACCGGGAGACGCTGGAGGTCCACTACAAGGGCAAGTCCGTCTCCGACGTGCTGGACATGCCGATCGAGGAGGGGCTGGAGTTCTTCGAGGCCGTCCCCGCCATCGCCCGGCACCTGCGCACCCTGAACGACGTCGGCCTCGGCTACGTCCGGCTCGGCCAGTCCGCGCCGACGCTCTCCGGTGGAGAGGCCCAGCGCGTCAAGCTGGCCTCCGAACTGCAGAAGCGCTCCACCGGGCGGACGGTCTACGTGCTCGACGAGCCCACCACGGGCCTGCACTTCGAGGACATCAGCAAGCTGATCAAGGTGCTGGACGGCCTGGTGGAGAAGGGCAACACCGTCGTCGTCATCGAGCACAACCTCGACGTGATCAAGACCGCCGACTGGGTCGTCGACATGGGCCCCGAAGGCGGCAACGGCGGCGGCTCGGTCGTCGCCGAGGGCACCCCGGAGGAGATCGCCGCGGTCACCGCCAGCCACACCGGCAAGTTCCTGCGCGACATCCTGGGCGACTTCAGCGACGCGTCGCCGTCCGCCCCGGCGAAGTCGGCCACCAAGGCGCCGGCCAAGACGGCCAAGACCGCCAACACGGCGAAGGCGCCGGTGAAGGCGGCCGCCAAGGCACCGGCGAAGACGGCGGCCAAGGCACCCGCCAAGCGCGCCGCCGCGAAGAAGTAACCACGACCCCGTGCCGTCCGCCCCCGGCCCACCCGGGGCGGGCGGTACGGTCCTCTCCCGCCCCATAGACTTCCCTGCGCAACCAGCAGAGCGCGCCGACGCGCCCGCAACCGGGTACGTCGGCCCCCGAGCGCCCTGTACCCGAGCACATGAGCACCCGAGCAGGAGCAGCCACCGATGTCCGAGACCCCGGTCAGCCCCGCCACCACCCGCCGCACCCTGCTCTGCGGGGCCGCCGCCGTCCTGGCGGGCGGCGGCACGCTCGCCGTGTCGGGCTGCGGCTCCTCGTCCTCGTCCTCGTCCTCCTCCGGCTCGGACGCGGCGGCCGGCCCGGTCGAGGTCGGCCCGGCGTCCGAGGTGCCGGTCGGCGGCGGCAAGGTCTACCGCGAGCAGAAGATCGTGGTCACCCAGCCGACGGCCGGTCAGTACAAGGCGTTCAGCGCGAAGTGCACCCACGCCGGCTGCATCGTCGACCAGGTCAAGGACAGTCACATCCAGTGCCCGTGCCACGGCAGCCGGTTCGACATCACCGACGGTGCGGTCCAGCCGGGCGGCCCGGCCCCCACCCCGCTACCCGCCTACACGGTGGTGGTCGAGGGCGGCAACCTCAAGGTGACCCGGGCCTGAGCCGTCCGGGCCGTCCGCGCCGTCCGGGCCCCGGCCGGGGCGGCGCACCACCCGCCGGCCCGGCCGGTCGTCGGGCGCCCGTTCTGCGACAGGAGCGCCCGGACGGGCCGGATCGGCAGGTCCGGCCCCCGGAGTGTCACTGCGACTCGGTACGGTGGACCCATGGCTGACCCGTCCACCTACCGCCCCGCCCCCGGGGCGATTCCGACCTCGCCGGGTGTCTACCGGTTCCGCGACGTCCACGGGCGGGTCATCTACGTCGGCAAGGCCAAGAGCCTGCGTCCGCGTCTGTCCTCCTACTTCCAGGACATCGCCGGCCTGCACCCGCGCACCGCGACCATGGTCACCACCGCCGCCTCGGTGGAGTGGACGGTGGTCGGCACCGAGGTCGAGGCGCTCCAGTTGGAGTACTCCTGGATCAAGGAGTACGACCCGCGGTTCAACGTCAAGTACCGCGACGACAAGAGCTATCCCGAGCTCGCCGTCACCCTCAACGAGGAGTTCCCGCGGGTCCAGGTGATGCGCGGGGCGCACAAGAAGGGCGTGCGCTACTTCGGCCCGTACGGGCACGCCTGGGCGATCCGTGAGACGGTCGACCTGCTGCTGCGGGTCTTCCCCGTCCGCACCTGTTCCAACGGCGTGTTCAAGCGGGCGGCTCAGGTGGGCCGGCCCTGTCTGCTCGGCTACATCGGCAAGTGCGCGGCGCCCTGCGTCGGCAAGATCTCGCAGGCCGAACACGTCGAGCTGGCGGAGGAGTTCTGCGACTTCATGGCCGGGCGCACCGGCAACCACCTGCGCCGCCTGGAAGAGCAGATGCGCGACGCCGCCGCCGAGATGGAGTACGAGAAGGCCGCCCGGCTGCGCGACGACATCGGGGCGCTCAAGCGGGCGATGGAGAAGAACGCCGTCGTCCTCGCCGACGGCACCGACGCCGACCTGCTGGCGCTGGCCGAGGACGAACTGGAGGCCGCCGTACAGATCTTCCACGTCCGGGGCGGCCGGGTGCGCGGCCAGCGCGGCTGGGTCACCGACAAGGTCGAGGACGTGGACACCGCGGCGCTGGTCGAGCACGCGCTCCAACAGCTCTACGGGGGCGGGGCGGAGGCCGTCCCGCGCGAGGTGCTCGTCCCCGCCCTGCCGGAGCCGGCCGCCCCCGTCCGGGAGTGGCTGAGCGGCCTGCGCGGTGCCCAGGTCGACCTGCGGGTGCCCCAGCGCGGCGACAAGAAGGACTTGATGGCGACGGTGCAGCGCAACGCGCAGCAGTCGCTGGCCCTGCACAAGACCAAGCGCGCCTCCGACCTCACCACCCGCAGCCGGGCGCTCCAGGAGATCGCCGACGCGCTGGAGCTGGACTCCGTGCCGCTGCGCATCGAGTGCTTCGACATCTCGCACCTCCAGGGCGAGGACGTGGTCGCCTCGATGGTGGTGTTCGAGGACGGGCTGGCCCGCAAGAGCGAGTACCGCCGCTTCCAGATCAAGGGCTTCGAGGGGCAGGACGACGTCCGCTCGATGCACGAGGTGATCAGCCGCCGGTTCCGCCGCTACCTGCGGGAGCGCGAGGAGACCGGTGAGTGGGCCGTTCCGGAGGCCGACGACCCGGGGCAGCAGCCCGAGCAGTCCGGGCAGCCAGACCAGTCCGGCCTGCCCGGGCAGGCCGGACAGGCCGGCGGCGAGGTGCCGGCCGGTCCGATCGATCCCGAGACGGGCCGCCCGCGCCGCTTCGCCTACCCCCCGCAGCTGCTGGTGGTCGACGGCGGGCAGCCGCAGGTCGCCGCGGCCCAGCGGGCGTTGGACGAGCTCGGCATCGACGACGTCGCGCTGTGCGGCCTCGCGAAGCGGCTGGAGGAGGTGTGGCTGCCGGGGCAGGACGACCCGGTGGTCCTGCCGCGCAGCAGCGAGGGCCTCTACCTGCTCCAGCGGGTCCGGGACGAGGCGCACCGCTTCGCCATCTCGTACCAGCGGTCCAAGCGCTCCAAGCGACTCACCGCCGGGGAGCTGGACTCCGTCCCCGGCCTCGGCGAGACTCGCCGCCAGGCGCTGCTGAAGCACTTCGGTTCGCTGAAGAGGCTGCGGGGGGCGACCGTGGACGAACTGTGCGAGGTCCCGGGCATCGGCCGGCGCACCGCGGAGACTGTTGCGGCAGCGTTGGCGTCCCGTACACCCGCGGCGTTCGCCGTGAACACGGCCACGGGTGAGATCCTCGACGACGGCGCCGAGGACGGCACGGCCGCGGAGCCGTCCGCGGTGCCGCCGACCACGGCGGCGCCCACCGCAGTGCCCCCGGCAGCAGTGCCACCGACCGCAACGCCACTGGAGACGTCATGACGGCCGGCGCCGCCCGTCAAGGTGTGTGTCCCGCGTTCACTCCCCAGGGTGACCTGGGGAAGCGCGGGGCCGCCACGCGCGTTCTCCTCAGCAGAATCACCGAGAGCGGGGAACCGAAGTGACCGTGTCAGACGTGGGAGAGACCGCCCCGGAGCTGGTGATCATCTCCGGCATGTCCGGAGCCGGCCGCTCCACCGCGGCCAAGTGCCTGGAGGACCTCGGCTGGTTCGTCGTCGACAACCTGCCGCCGGCCCTCATCCCGACCATGGTCGACCTCGGCGCCCGCTCGCAGGGCGCCGTCGCCCGGATCGGCGCCGTCGTCGACGTCCGGGGCCGCAAGTTCTTCGACGACCTGCTGACCTCGCTGGAGGAGCTGGAGAAGCGCGGCGTCCGGCTGCGCGTGGTCTTCCTGGACTCCTCGGACGACGCGCTGGTCCGCCGCTTCGAGAGCGTGCGCCGCCCGCACCCCCTGCAGGCCGAGGGCCGGATCGTCGACGGCATCGCCCAGGAGCGCGACCTGCTGCGCGAGCTGCGCGGCGAGGCCGACCTGGTCATCGACACCTCCAACCTCAACGTGCACCAGCTGCGTGCGAAGCTGGACGCCCAGTTCGCCGACCACAACGAGCCGGAGCTGCGGGCGACGGTGATGTCCTTCGGCTTCAAGTACGGCCTGCCGGTCGACGCCGACCTGGTGGTCGACTGCCGCTTCCTGCCCAACCCGCACTGGGTCCCCGAGCTGCGCGCCCGGACGGGCACGGACACCGACGTCGCCGCCTACGTCTTCGAGCAGCCCGGCGCCAACGAGTTCCTCGACGGATACGGGGACCTGCTGCGCATCATCACCGAGGGGTACCGCCGTGAGGGCAAGCGCTACATGACCCTTGCCGTAGGCTGCACGGGTGGTAAGCACCGGAGCGTGGCCATGTCGGAGCGGTTGACGAAGCGTCTGATCGCGGACGGCGTCGAGACGGTGCTCGTCCACCGGGACATGGGACGCGAGTAGCCCCGCCGGCCTGCCGCCAGGCAGCCGGCGGCGGCAGGCAGAGGAACGCGAGGTGGGTGTGGCGGGATACGGGCCCGGGCGGCAGCTTCAGAACAGGGCCGCCGACCGGTCGGCGGCCCCGGCGCGCGCTTCGGTGACGGGCAGGCCGCACGCCAACGCGCCGAGGATCGCCGCGCTGGGCGGCGGCCAGGGCCTGTCCGCCTCGCTCTCCGCGCTGCGCAGGCTGACCACGGCGCTCACCGCCGTGGTCACCGTCGCGGACGACGGCGGCTCCAGCGGGCGGCTCCGCGCCGAGCTGGGCGTCCTGCCGCCGGGTGACCTGCGCAAGGCGCTGGCGGCCCTCTGCGGGGACGACGACTGGGGCCGGACGTGGTCCGAGGTGATCCAGCAGCGCTTCTCCGGCACCGGTGAGCTGGGCGGCCACGCCGTCGGCAACCTGCTGATCGTGGCCCTCTGGGAGAAGCTCGGCGATCCGGTGGCCGCGCTGGACTGGGTGGGCCGGCTGCTCAACGTGCAGGGCCGGGTGCTGCCGATGTCGGCCGTGCCGCTGGACATCGAGGCGGTCGTCCGGGGCCACGACCCGGCCCGGCCGGCCGAGCTGTCCGCCGTCCGCGGGCAGGCGAACGTCGCGGTGACCCCCGGCACGGTGCAGTCGATCCGGTTGCTGCCGGACGCGCCGCCGGCCGTCCCGGAGGCCGTGGCGGCCGTCCGGGAGGCGGACTGGGTGGTGCTCGGCCCGGGGTCCTGGTTCACCAGTGTGCTGCCGCACCTGCTCGTCCCCGACCTGGCCGCGGCCCTGGTCGAGACCCGGGCCCGGCGCCTGCTCACCCTGAATCTGGCCCCCCAGCCCGGCGAGACCGAGGGCTTCACCCCGCAGCGCCACCTGGAGGTGATCGCCGACCACGCCCCCGAGCTGGCGGTGGATGCGATCCTGGTGGACGAGCGGGCGGTCACCGGCGGTGCCTTCGGCGTGGCCGACCTGGCCGGGCTGGAGAAGGCGGCCGAGCGGATGGGCGCCGCCCTGGTGCTCGACCGGGTCGCCGCGGCGGACGGAACGCCGCGACACGACCGGGAGCTCTTGGCCGCGGCGTACGACCGGATTTTCCGGACACATGGAAGGATCGGCCCATGGCGATGACGGCAGCGGTGAAGGACGAAATCAGCCGGCTCCCCGTCACCCGGGCCTGCTGCCGCAAGGCGGAGGTTTCGGCGATCCTCAGGTTCGCGGGTGGCTTGCACATTGTGAGCGGCCGGATCGTGATCGAGGCTGAGCTGGACACCGGCGTGGCGGCGCGGCGACTGCGCAAGGATCTGCTGGAGATCTTCGGACACTCCTCGGATCTGGTGGTGATGGCCCCCGGCGGTCTGCGACGCGGCAGCCGGTACGTGGTGAGGGTGGTCAAGGACGGCGAGCTGCTCGCCCGGCAGACCGGGCTGGTGGACGGCCGAGGACGGCCGATCCGGGGTCTGCCCCCGGCGGTGGTGTCCGGGGCGACGTGCGACGCGGAGGCGGCCTGGCGCGGGGCCTTCCTGGCGCACGGCTCGCTGACCGAGCCGGGCAGGTCCTCCTCGCTGGAGATCACCTGCCCCGGCTCCGAGGCGGCGCTCGCCCTGGTCGGCGCGGCCCGGCGGCTCGGCATCCCGGCGAAGGCCCGCGAGGTGCGGGGCGTGGACCGGGTGGTGATCCGGGACGGCGACGCGATCGGCGCGCTGCTGACCCGGCTGGGCGCGCACGAGTCGGTGCTGGCCTGGGAGGAGCGCCGGATGCGCCGCGAGGTGCGGGCCACCGCCAATCGGCTGGCCAACTTCGACGACGCCAACCTGCGCCGTTCCGCGCGGGCCGCGGTCGCGGCGGGGGCCCGGGTGCAGCGCGCCCTGGAGATCCTCGGCGAGGAGGTGCCCGAGCACCTGGCGGCGGCCGGCCAGCTGCGGATGCAGCACAAGCAGGCCTCCCTGGAGGAGCTGGGCGCTCTCGCTGACCCGCCGCTGACCAAGGACGCGGTGGCCGGCCGGATCCGCCGGCTGCTGGCGATGGCCGACAAGCGGGCCTCCGAGCTGGGCCTGCCGAGCACCGAGGCGAACCTGACCGACGAGATGGCGCTCAGCTGACCGGGCCGGGCGGCTGATCCCGCGAAGCGCGGGAGCAGGAGCGGGCGCCGGACGGATCGGACGGCGCCGGGAGCGGGCCCGGTCTCACCTGCCGAACGGCTGATGTCCCGAATCGTGGACATCAGCCGTTTCGCATCCGAACTGTTCGCCGCCGCGGCCCAAGTGCCGTCCGGGGTCGGGGGAGCAGCTGTGCGGGGGATCGTGGAAGAGGGCCTGCTGGAACGCCCCGACCCGCCACGCCAAGGGGTTGACCCCGGGCGGATGTGCCCTCGAACGCCTCGTAGAGGTAGGGTCATGGGTGGTCGGGGACATCCCATTTCCACCCCGTCGGCATAGTTCCGGCGTACCTAACAAGGAGATCGGTTCGTGACGATCCGGGTAGGCATCAACGGATTCGGCCGCATTGGCCGCAACTTCTTCCGTGCGGTTCGGTCCCAGGGCGCGGACATCGAGATCGTCGGTGTGAACGACCTGACCGACACCAAGACGCTGGCGCACCTGCTCAAGTACGACTCGATCCTGGGCACGCTCCAGGCCGAGGTCAGCCACACCGCTGACAGCATCACCGTCGACGGCGTGACCTTCAAGGTCATCGCCGAGCGCGACCCGGCCAACCTGCCCTGGGGCGAGCTGGGCGTGGACATCGTGATCGAGTCGACCGGCATCTTCACCAAGGCCGACGCTGCGAAGAAGCACGTCACCGCCGGTGCGAAGAAGGTCATCATCTCGGCGCCCGCCACCGACGAGGACGTCACCATCGTCATGGGCGTCAACGACGACAAGTACGACGCGGCGAACCACACCGTCATCTCCAACGCCTCGTGCACCACCAACTGTGTGGCGCCGATGGCCAAGGTGCTGCTGGAGAACTTCGGCATCGTCAAGGGTCTGATGACCACGGTGCACGCGTTCACCAACGACCAGGTCACGCTGGACTTCCCGCACAAGGACCTGCGTCGCGCCCGCGCCGCCTCGCTCAACATCATCCCGACCTCGACGGGTGCCGCCAAGGCCACCGCCCTGGTCATCCCGGAGCTCAAGGGCAAGCTGGACGGCACCTCGCTGCGCGTCCCGGTCCCGACCGGCTCCATCACCGACCTGGTCGTCACGCTGGAGCGCGACGTCACGGTCGAGGAGGTCAACGCCGCCTTCCAGAAGGCGTCCGAGGGCTCGCTCAAGGGCATCCTGCAGTACACCGAGGACCCGATCGTCTCCTCCGACATCGTGAACTCGCCGTTCTCCACGATCTTCGACTCGCTGATGACGATGGTCCAGGGCAACCAGGTCAAGATCTTCGGCTGGTACGACAACGAGTGGGGCTACTCCAACCGCCTCGTCAACCTGACCACCCTCGTCGGCGGCCAGCTCTGACGCAGCGGGAGCTGACGTGATGTGAGGAACAGGGCCCGGACGGCCGTGCACGACCGTCCGGGCCTTGTTCCTTGCGTGTGCCCGCGCCACCTTCCGCGGCACCCTCGCTTCATGGACCGGGCGGCCCGGCGTCGTGCCGCCAGCCCGTCGCCCGGCGCCGCCCTCCCGGCCGGTGCCGCGCGCGACCGGGCTTGTCTGCGCCACCTTCTCCCCAGGAGACTCGAAGAACGTGAAGACCATCGAAGACCTCGACGTCGCCGGCAAGCGCGTGTTCGTCCGCGCCGACCTGAACGTCCCGCTCTCGAACGGGAGCATCACCGACGACGGCCGGATCCGTGCCGTCGCGCCGACGATCACCAAGCTGCTGCAGGCCGGCGCGAAGGTGATCGTCGCGTCCCACCTGGGCCGCCCCAAGGGCGAGCCCGACCCCCAGTACTCCCTCGCCCCCGTCGCCGTCCGGCTCGGTGAGATCCTCGGTACGCCGGTCGCCTTCGCGACCGACACCGTGGGCGAGAGCGCGAAGGCCACCGTCGCCGCCCTGGCCGACGGCGAGGTCACGCTGCTCGAGAACCTCCGCTTCAACGCGGGCGAGACCGCGAAGGACGACGCCGAGCGCGGCGCCTTCGCGGACGCCCTGGCGGGCCTGGCGGACATCTACGTGGGCGACGGCTTCGGCGCCGTGCACCGCAAGCACGCCTCGGTCTTCGACCTGCCGGCCCGCCTGCCGCACGCCGTCGGCGACCTGATCGCCACCGAGGTGGGCGTGCTCAAGCGCCTCACCGAGGAGGTCGAGCGCCCGTACGTCGTCGTCCTCGGCGGCTCGAAGGTCTCCGACAAGGTCGGCGTGATCGACAACCTGCTGGGCAAGGCCGACCGGATCCTGGTCGGCGGCGGGATGGTGTTCACCTTCCTCGCGGCCCAGGGCCACCAGGTCGGCAACTCGCTGCTGCAGGAGGACCAGATCCCGGTCGTCCAGGAGTACCTGAAGCGGGCACAGGCGACCGGCGTCGAGTTCGTGCTGCCGGTGGACATCGCGGTGTCCGGGAGCTTCCCCGACGTCAAGGGCGGCGCCCCGGTCGAGGACTTCCAGGTCGTCGACGCCGACAAGATCCCGGCCGGCGTGCTGGGCCTGGACATCGGCCCCAAGTCCGGTGAGCTGTTCGCCGAGAAGCTGGCCGACGCCAGGACCGTGTTCTGGAACGGCCCGGCGGGCGTGTTCGAGCACCCGGCGTTCGCCCCCGGCACCCGTGCCATCGCGCAGGCGCTGCTGGACAGCGACGCGTTCACCGTCGTCGGCGGCGGGGACTCCGCCGCGGCCGTGCGCATCCTGGGCTTCGACGAGACGAAGTTCGGGCACATCTCGACCGGCGGCGGCGCGAGCCTCGAGTACCTGGAGGGCAAGTCCCTCCCCGGTCTGACCGCCCTGGAGGGCTGAACCACATGAGCGAGCGTCTCCCGCTGATGGCGGGCAACTGGAAGATGAACCTCAACCACCTCGAGGCCATCCAGCACACCCAGAAGCTGGCCTTCGCGCTGGCCGACAAGGACTACGAGGCGGTCGAGGTCGCGGTCCTGACCCCGTTCACCGACCTGCGTTCGGTCCAGACCCTGGTCGACGGCGACAAGCTGAAGATCAAGTACGGCTCGCAGGACATCTCGGCCCACGACTCCGGCGCCTACACCGGTGAGATCTCCGGCCCGATGCTCGCCAAGCTGAAGGTCAGCTACGCGGCCATCGGCCACTCGGAGCGCCGCCAGTACCACGGCGAGAACGAGGAGATCGTCAACGCCAAGGTGAAGGCCGCCTACCGCAGCGGGATCACGCCGATCCTGTGCGTCGGCGAGCCGCTGGAGGTCCGCAAGGCGGGCACCCACGTCGCCCACACGCTGGCCCAGCTGGACGGCGCCCTCGACGGCGTGCCGGCCTCCGACGCCGAGAGCATCGTCGTCGCGTACGAGCCGGTGTGGGCCATCGGCACCGGCGAGGTGGCGACCCCCGAGGACGCCCAGGAGGTCTGCGCGGCGATCCGGGTGCGCCTGGCCGAGCTGTACGACGGCGAGCTGGCCGCCAAGGTCCGCGTGCTGTACGGCGGTTCCGTGAAGGCGTCGAGCGCGGCCGGCCTGATGGCCAAGCCCGACGTGGACGGTGCGCTGATCGGCGGTGCCTCGCTGGACGCCGACGAGTTCGTCAGGATCGTGCGTTACCGTGAGCAGGCAGTAGGCTAACGCCGCCGCAGCAACGTAGGCTTTGGGGCCGGACCGCTCGCAGCGGCCCGGCCCCTTGCCGATGAACGAGAGAGTTGGTCCCGCCGTTATGGTTATCGGGTTCTCGATTGCCCTGATCATCTTCAGCCTGCTGATGGTTCTCCTGGTGCTGCTGCACAAGGGCAAGGGCGGCGGTCTGTCCGACATGTTCGGTGGCGGCGCGATGTCCACCGGTGGCGGCTCGGCCGTGGCCGAGCGCAACCTGGACCGCATCACCATCATCGTGGGTGTCGCCTGGTTCGCCAGCATCATCATCCTGGGCCTGGTGCTGAAGGTTAAGTGACCGGCGTTCCTGCGCGAACAGCCGGTTTGCCGCATATCTGACGGCGCGTCGTCCGCCCGCCTATCCTGAGGGGGCGCCCGGTCCGGGCGCAGTCCCGGAGGCGGTGCGGACAGATCCTTATCGGCTGCTTACACTGGGACAACTTCGCCACCGCCCGCAGGCCGTCGCCGGCCGGCAGTGGATACTGGCCGCGACGTGGCCCCCTCCACGGGGCCGGGTCTCCCTGTCCCAGGGTGTCGGCTGAGATCGCATCGCATCAGCACGCAGGGAGTCAGACCGTGGCAAGTGGCAACGCCATCCGTGGCAGCAGAGTCGGCGCCGGCCCGATGGGCGAGGCGGAGCGCGGCGAGTCCGCGCCCCGCAACCGGATCTCCTTCTGGTGTGCGAACAAGCACGAGACGCGCCCCAGCTTCGCCGCCGAGGCCGTCATCCCGGAGACCTGGGACTGCCCGCGCTGCGGCTTCCCGGCCGGCCAGGACGAGCACAACCCCCCGGCGCCGTCGCGCAACGAGCCGTACAAGACGCACCTCGCGTACGTCCGCGAGCGGCGCACCGACGCCGACGGCGAGGCGATCCTCGCCGAGGCGCTCGCCAAGCTGCGCGGCGAGATCTGAGCAGACGCGTCCGTGACGTGGAGAGGGGGCGGGCGC
>NZ_JBHUWW010000051.1:0-13943 GCF_042669755.1 Kitasatospora sp. NPDC057223
CGGTGACACCGCGGCGGCCGGACGGCCTCAGCCGCGCCCGGCCCGGTGGCGGCGCAGCTCGACGGCCACCGCCCAGACCACCGACACCACCGGCACCGACACCACCGCGCCGATCACCCCGGCCAGGATGCCGCCCGCCGTCACCGACAGCGCGACCACCACCGGGTGCAGCCGGACGGCCCAGCTCATCACCAGCGGATGCAGCAGATGCCCCTCGATCTGGCCGATGACCACGATCAGGGCCAGCACGATCAGCGCGGTGACCGGGCCCTTGGCGGCCAGTGCCACGACGGCGGCGATCGCCATCGCCACCGGCGAGCCGATCAGCGGCACCAGCGTGGCGAAGAACTCCAGCACGGTCAGCGGCAGGGCCAGCGGCACCCCGAGCACGGCCAGCGCGATGCCCACCAGGGCGGCGTTCGTGGCCGCGACGATCATGATGCCCCGGGTGTACCCGGCGAAGGTCCGCCAGGCGGCCCGCCCCACCGCGTCCCAGGTCGCCTGCGCACCGGCCGGCAGCTGATGCTCCGCCCAGCGCCACATCCCGTCGCCCGAGTAGATGAAGAAGATCGAGCAGAACAGCGCGAGCGCGGCGCCGGTCACGATCTCCACCACCCGGGTCGCCTCGCCCACGGCGGTGGTCACCAGGGTGGACCGGTGGGAGGACACGAACGAGGTGATCTTCGCCTGAAGGTCCGAGATGCTGTTCGGCTGCAGGTGGAACGGCGCGCCCTCCAGCCAGCGCTCGATCCGGTCGAGGCCGCCTCGGAACTCGTCGCCCAGCCCCGTCCAGTCCCGGGCCACGGTCTCGCCGATGAACGCCAGCAGGCCCGCCAGCAGCAGGAGCGCGCCGAGCACGGAGGCCGCGACGGCGAGGCCGCGGGGCAGCCGGCGGTCCAGCAGGTCCGCGACCGGGCGCAGCACCGCGGTGATCACCAGGGCCACGAACACCGCGATCACCGGGAGCACCAGTTTGCCGAGCAGCACCAGGACGGCGTAGACGACGGCGCCCAGCAGCAGCAGCCGCCAGGCGTACCCGGCCGCCCGCCGCAGCCCGGGGCCGACCCGGTCGCCGTCCGCCGGGGGCACGGACCGGGGCGGCCGCACACGCGGGCGCGGCGGGCGCAGGGGCTTCGACCGCCGGACCAGGCTCCGCCGGGCCTGCGGCTGTGGCTCCATACCGGTGCGCCCTCCCATTCAGCCCCCGCCGTCCGACCCGGGCGCCGCCCGTCCAGGCCGGGGGATCGACCGGCCCGGTGGCCCCGCCGGCCGTCGCAAGGGGTGTGCCCGCTGCCGTGCGGCTCCCGGCCGAGGCTACGTCACGGTGACGATCGATCAGCTGTACGCGGCAGGTGGCGCCGTCCCGTGTCGGCCCCGCCCTCGCGCGTCATGGGGTGACGGGCGGCGCCCTGCCGGGGGAGGGGGCCCGGCGAGTGGCGGAAGATCAACCGTTTGGCACACTCGTGTCCCGTGGCGACAGCGCGCCCACAAAAACGCGGTCCTGCGAGCCCACGGACGCGGTCCTGCGGGCCGCCGGGGGCGACCGGGAACTCCCGACGGTCCGGGAGCCCACCGCGTCCACCGACGAGTGCGCCTCGACACCCGTCGGCCGTTCGAGCAGGCGGCGCGCACGGACAGGGGGAGCGCAGATGGAACTGCGGCAGTTGCGGTACTTCGCCACCGTCGCCGAGGAGTTGCACTTCGGGCGGGCCGCCGAGCGGCTGATGATCGGCCAGCCTGCGGTGAGCCAGCAGATCCGGCGGCTGGAACGGGAGCTGAAGGTCGAGCTGTTCGACCGCGGGCCCCGGCTGGTGCGGCTGACCCCGGCCGGCGCCGCGTTCCTGCCGGCCGCCCGCGCGGTCCTCTCCGCCGAGGACGACGCGCGGGCGGTGGCCGCCGGGCTGGCGAACGGGCCGGCGGGCGGGCTGCGCCTGGGAACCGTCACCGCACTCGGGGAACGGCTCGACGGGCTGCTCGACGTCTTCGAACGGCGTGCCCCCGGGGTGCGGGTCGAGTTGGTCGCCGTGCCCGTGCAGGAGCGGCTGGCCAGGCTGGCGGACGGCCGGATCGACGCGGCGTTCGTCCGCGGGGGCGCTCCGCAGGAGACTCCCGGGCTCGACCGGCACCACCTCTGGGACGACGAACTGGTGGCCGCCGTACCGGCCAGGCATCCGTTGGCGGCCGGCCCGTCGGTGGCACTCGCCGAGCTGGCCGGCCTGCCCCTGCGGATGACCGAGCGGCGCAACCACCCGGCGCTGGTCGACCTCGTCCTGGACGGCTGCCGGCAGGCCGGGTTCGCGCCCCTGCCCGGGCCCGCCTCCGGCACCTTGCAGGACACGCTGGCCGCGATCGGCGCGGGCACCCCGATGTGGACGGTGGTGTACGGCGCGAACGCGCGGATCCTGCGGATCCCCCGGGTCGCCTTCGTCCCGTTCCGCGACCCCGGACTCACGCTCCCGGTCGCGCTGGTGGTCCGTTGCGGGCCCCTCCCGCCCCCGGTGGCGCTGCTCCTGAAGGCCTGCCTGAAAGTGGGCCGTTCGCCCTCCGGCGGGCCGCCGGCCTGCGACGATCAGGATCGGTGATCGCTGCGATCGCGATTCGGGTCTGGGTGCGGGCGGGGCCGGCGCGGTGAACTGGTTCCCGTCGGCAGAGCGCACCGGACCAGCCGGTGCCGGCCACCGAGCGAGGAGCACACCATGCCCATCGTGACCGTCCAGCAGGGCCCCCGCGACATCGCACTCAAGCGCGACCTGGTCGCCCGGATCACCGACGCCTTCGTGGAGGCCTACCGGATCCCGGCCGAGACCGTCCAGGTGTGGATCCACGAAGTCCCGGCGGACAGCTGGGGCGCGGCCGGGAAGCTCGTCGCGGACAAGTGACGGCGGACGGGTGCCGGGCCGGGCGTGCGGCGTCCGCCGCTCAGGCCGGTCCGGCCCGGTCGTCCGGTTGCGGGGCGAGGCCGAGCAGCGCGCCGATCCGGCGGATCTCGTGGTCGAAGAACGCCGCCGGATCCTCGATGACGGCGCTGCGGTGGCCGAAGACCTCGAACGAGACGGCGCCGAAGAGGTACGTCCAGGCCATCAGCCCGCTGACGACGAGATCCTCGGGCACGGCGGGGGGCAGCCGGCCGAGCAGCGGCCGGAGGGCCTGGTGGACGGCAGGGGGTACGGCCGTCTCCCCGGCCGGGAGCTGCCGGGCCCCGGCGGCGAGGTCGGCGAACAGGCCGCCGATCAGGAACGGCACCCGGGTGCCCGGGGGGACGGTGTCGGGCGGCGCCGCGTAGCCGGGTACGGGGGAGCCGTGGATCAGCGCGTACTCGTGCGGGTGGAGCAGGGCCCAGTCGCGGACGGCGTGGCAGATTCCGGCCCAGCGGGTGAGGACGTCCTCCCCGCCCAGGGCGGCGTGCGCGGCCTCGGCGGCGTCGCCCAGGGCGGCGTAGCTGTCGACGATCAGGGCGGTGAGCAGCGCGTCCCGCCCGGGGAAGTAGCGGTAGAGCGCGGACGCGGACCCGAGGCCGAGCTCGCGGGCCACCGCCCGCAGGGAGAGCGCGGCCGCGCCGTGCTCGGCGAGCTGGCCGCGGGCGACCTGCTTGATGTCCCGGGTGAACTCGATTCGGGCCCGCTCCCGTGCGGTGAGGGCCTTCGGGTCGCTGGGCATGGCGTCATCCTGCCATCCGGCGAGAACAGTGGCAACAGAGGAGAACGCTGATCGCAGAGGAGAACACCGACTGCTGACGAGAACGCTGACCTCTCACGAGATCACTGATCGCAAGAGAGAACAGTGTTCTTGACAACTCCGCCCGGCTCCGCCAGTCTCGGCATCGACGAGAACAGTGTTCTCGCCCACTCGACCGTCGCTGGAGGACACCATGACCAAGCACCTGATCGTCGGAGCGGGCCCGGTCGGCACCGCCACCGCCCGGCTTCTCGCCGAACGCGGCGAGGAGACCATCGTGGTGACCCGGTCCGGCACCGCCGCACTCCCCGCCGGGGTACGGGCGGTGCGCCTGGACGCCACCGATGCCGGTGCGCTGAGCGGGCTGGCGGACGGCGCGGCGGTGCTCTACAACTGCGCGAACCCCGCCTACCACCGCTGGACCACGGACTGGCCGCCGCTCGCCGCCGCCCTGCTGACGGCCGCCGAGCGTTCGGGCGCCGTGCTGGCGACGGTCAGCAACCTGTACGGGTACGGCGCGGTCGACGCGCCGATGACCGAGAGCACTGCGTTGAACCCGAACTCCGTGAAGGGGCAGGTCCGCGTCCGGATGTGGCTCGACGCGCTCGCCCTGCACGGGGCGGGCCGGATCCGGGCCACCGAGGTCCGCAGCGCCGACTACGTCGGACCGGGAGCCCAGAGCCACCTCGGGGACCGGGTCGTCCCGCGCCTGCTCGCGGGAAAGGGCGTCCAGGTCCTGGGCAGCCCCGACACCGTCCACAGCTGGACGTACACCGAGGACGTCGCCCGGCTCCTGGTCGCCGTCGGCGGGGACGAGCGCGCCTGGGGCCGGCCGTGGCACGTGCCGAGCAACGCCCCGCGCACCCAGCGCGAGGCGGTCGGCGACCTGGCCCGGGTGGCCGGCGTCGATCCCGTCAAGGTGTCGCGGATCCCCGGCGCCGTCCTGACGGTGCTCGGCTGGACGAACCCGGTGATCCGCGAAGTACGCGAAACGGCCTACCAGTTGGAGCAGCCGTTCATCATCGACGCCGGCGCCGCCGAGCAGGCCTTCGCGCTCGCCCCGACCCCCTGGGACGACGTGCTCGCGGCCACCGTGGCCTCGTTCCGCCCGGGCCGCGGATAGGCCGGGCCCGGACCGGCCAGGCCCGGACAGGCAGGCCCGAACGGCCGGGGCCCCGAATGGGCAGGGCCTCGGACGGGCCGGGCGCAACGGGGCGAGGGTTCAGGCCTCGGGGTGGGCCAGCCGTCCGAGCAGGGCCACCGCGTCGGCCACCGGCACGGACCGGAAGAACTCCGTGTCGGCCTGCTCGACGGCGGCCACCGCGCGGGGGGCCAGTTCGGCGCCGGCCGCCGTGACGCGCAGCCGCTTGGCGCGGGTGTCGGCCGGGTCGACCTCCCGCTCGACGAGCCCCTTGGCCTCCAGGGTGCGCAGCACCTGCGAGGTCATCTTGACGTCGGTGCCGGCCTGCCGGGCGACGGCCAACTGGTTCGGGTGCTCGCCCTGGCCGTTGAGCCACCAGGTGCAGGCGAGCAGTACGAACTGCACATGGGTGAGGTCGAGCGGGGCCAGTGCCGAGGCGACCGCCCGCTGCCAGCGCAGCTTGGCGTGCCACAGCAGGAAGCCCGGGCTCTCGCCCGGGGCGAGGGCCATCAGCCCTGCGCCAGCCGGGCCAGGGCGGCCATCGTGTCCGGCCAGTCGGCGGTGATGGCGGGGCCGATCTGCGGTCCGGCCTGGTCGGAGCCCTCGCCGGTGATCTCCATCCGGTAGACCACCCGGATCCGCGCCTGGCCGACCGGCTCGATCCGGTGGGTGGTGCGCAGGACGAGACTGTCGAAACGGGCTTCGTCGACGAAGAGTTCGCCCTCGACCGCCTCGGCGATGCGCAGCAGTACCGGGTCGTCCCCGGGCGGGGTCATGGTGATCTGCGAGCCCGCCGCGAACGGGCCGTCGATCTCGATCTTCTCGATCCCGGCGTTCCAGGCGGCCCAGTTGTCGACGTCGGCCCAGAGCCGCCAGACCGCCTCGGGGGTGGCGGTGGTCTCGATGCTGTGCTGGTACTCCCACATGGCGTGCTCTCCTCGGCTAGATGCTCTTCCCATAGATTATCTCTGCGAAGACTATCTGTCGAGCGCGGAATAATCCCTCCGCGATCCGGCGGGGCCGCCGCTAGGGTCGCGGGATGAGCACTCGCACGTTCCGCGTCACCGTCCGCGGCCTCTTCGACGGCCTCAGCGCCGAGCAGCACGCCGAACTCACCGCCCGCGCCGCCGAGCACGACATCCTGACCGCCTCCTTCACCCCGGAGGGCCACCTCAGCTACGACCTCGCCGCCCGCCTCTCCTTCACCTTCCGCTTCGCGGACTCCGGGGAGGCGGAGGAAAACATCCTGGCGGCCACCGCGCGCGCCGAGGCCGCGGCGCGCGCCTGGCTCGCCGAGCGCGGGTACCCGTACAAGAACCTCAAGTCCCAGGCGGAGGACCGCTCGTCGGCGCCGCTCGGCAAGCGGCAGCGCCGCGAGGCGGCCCGGCAGGGCGGCTGACCGGCGCCGCCGGGACGGACCCCCGCGCCGGGCGTGCGCCCCCGGTCCCTATGCTCCGACATATGACGACCCACTACGGCGCCCGGCCCACGATGAAGGATGTCGCCGCCCGTGCGGGCGTCGGCCTCAAGACCGTCTCCCGTGTCGTCAACGGCGGGGCCGGAGTGACCCCCGGGACGGCCGCCCGGGTGGCCGCGGCGATCGGCGAGCTCGGGTTCCGCCGCAACGAGGGTGCCCGCATGGTCCGGACGGGCCGTGGCGGCGGGGTCGCTCTGCTGCTGGAGGATCTCGCCGACCCCTTCTCGGCCACCCTCGGCCGCGCCGTGGAGGACGTCGCACGCCGGCACGGCTCGCTGCTGTTCAGCGGCTCCAGCTCGGCCGACCCGGCGTTGGAGCGCGAACTCGCCCTCGCCTTCTGCGCCCGCCGGGTGGACGGCCTGGTGGTCGTCCCGGCCGGCGACGACCACCGGTACCTGCTGCCCGAACTCGCGGTCGGCATCCCGGCGGTGTTCGTCGACCGCCCCGCGCGGCGGATCGAGGCGGACGCCGTGCTCAGCGACAACGCGGGCGGCGCCCGCGAGGCCGTCGAGCACCTCATCCGGCACGGCCACCGCCGGATCGGCTTCCTCGGGGACCGGCCGCACATCCACACCACGACCGAGCGGTTGCGCGGCTACCGCGAGGCGATGGCCGTCGCCGGGTTGCCCGTGGACGAGGCGTGGGTGGTCACCGGGCCGACCGACGCCGCGACCGTCACGGCCGAGGTCGACCGGCTGACCTCGGGCGCCGCGCCGGTGACCGCCCTGTTCGCGGGCAACAACCGGATCACCTTCGGTGCGCTCCAGCGCCTGCCCGCCCTGGTCGCGCGCCCGGCCCTGGTGGGATTCGACGACCTCGAACTCGCGCCGCTGCTCACCCCGGGTCTCACCGTGGTCGCGCAGGATCCGGCCGGCCTCGGCCGGGAGGCCGCCGAGCTGCTCTTCCGCCGGCTGGACGGCTACGACGGACCGCCGCAGCGGGTCGTGCTCCCCACCAGGCTCATTTCGCGGGGCTCCGGGGAGAGCGCTCCCGCTATCCGCTGACGGGGGCCGTGACCGCCGGAGGTCGCACACGGACCACAGGGTTGGCGGGACGCCACGAGGGCATTCGCCCACCAGTGGCAATTCGGCGCGCACCGAGGGGGTCAAGTGACGACAGAACTGAACGGCAACTCCGTGGCGGACGAACTGCGGGGCCGGGCAGGTGCGTTCGTGAACCATCACGTCGACCTGTGGGTCACGGTGGAGGACGACGGCACCCTGCTGCTCGGCGGCGCCGACCCGGCGGCCCTGTTCCGGGCGGCCGCCGACTGGCTGACCGGCGGCCCCGCGTACACGGTCGCCGACGTCGAATGGGAGCGCGGCAGCGGTGAACCCGCGCTCACGCTGCGCCTGCGGCTGCTGCCGCCGCCGGGCCAGGCGGCGAACGGATAACGGCGGGCGGCGGCCGGGGGAGCGTTCCCCCGGCCGCCGCGGTGTCTGCCGTCCTGCCTCGTGCCGTCCCGGGCCGAGGGCGCCGCTAGGCCTCCGGGCGGCCCGGGCCGACGGCGCCGACCCTGACGGCGGCCTTGTGCAGCGAGCGCAGGGCCAGCAGCAGGAAGCCGATGTCGTCCAGCAGGACGGGATCGGGCAGCAGGTCGACCGGGCTGACCAGGTAGGCGATGGCAGCCCAGAACATCACCTTGTTGGACATCGGGATGTTCGACGCGCCGAGCAGGCGCCGGGCCCGGACCAGCTTGATCGTCAGCCGCACCGCCACCACCACGGTGGCGACGACCGCGATCGCGACCACCGACCACCAGAACCACTCGGTCGCGTCCATCCGCCCCTCCTCCGCTGCGGCCCGCCGGCGGGCCCTCGTCGTCCCAGTGTGCCCGCTCGGCGGCGGATCATGGGCCCCCGCGGGGGACCGGTCGGGAGCCGGGCCGGGCGGTTAGGCTGGCGCCGTGACCACTCCGTACACGCCCGTACCCGCGCGGGTCGCCTCGGCCGCCGACGTCGACGCGATCGTCGCCACCATGACCACCGCCTTCTTCGACGACCCGCTGTGGGGCCCCGCCTTCCCCGACGCCGGGCGGCGCGCGGAGCAGGCGGCGGCGCTGTGGCGGCTGTGCGTGACGTCCGCGCTGCGGTTCCCGTGGATGCTGGTGACCGAGCACGTGGAGTCGGCCGCCCTGTGGATCCCGCCGGGCGAGCACGAGCTGACCGCCGAGGAGGAGGGCGGCCTGGAGGACTTCCTGGTCGGCCTCACCGGCCGGGAGGCGGCCGACGGAATCCTGGCCGTCTTCGAACGGCTGGACGCGGTGCACCCGAGCGAGCCGCACTTCTACCTCAGCCTGCTGGCGACGCACGACGACCACCGCGGCCGCGGCCTGGGGATGGGCCTGCTCGCCGAGAACCTGGCCCGGATCGACGCGGTCGGCGCCCCGGCCTACCTGGAGTCGTGCAACCCGGTGAACAACCGGCGCTACGAGCGCGCCGGGTTCCTCGCCCGCGACACCGTCACCCTCGGAGGCCGTCCCGTGACCACCATGTGGCGCCCGGCCCGCGGGTGATCGTCGGGGCCCGGTGACCGCCGGAGCCCGGTGACGGTGGTGGTCCGGTGATCGTCCTGGTGAGGATTGCGCGCTGAGCGGTGCAATCCCCGGTGACTGGGAACAAGGTAGGAATGTCCGGTGAAAGCAATGGAGTGACCGATGCCCTGAGGCGCCGCCTCAAGGACCCAGTCGTGGCCCTGACGATCCGTGCGACGGTGGCGGCGACCATCGCCTACGCGGTCGCCGTGCAGCTGAGCAGTGAGCCGGCGCCGCTGACCGCGCCGCTCACCGCCCTGCTGGTCGTGCAGGTCACCGTCTACTCCACGCTGAAGACGAGTATCCGCCGGGTCAACTCGGTGGTGGTCGGGGTGCTGATCGCGATCGGGTTCAGCTCCCTGATGGGCCTCTCCTGGTGGAGTCTGGGCCTGATCATCCTGGCGTCCCTGACGATCGGCCAGTTCGTCCGGGTGGACGAGTTCGTCAACGAGGTGGCGATCAGCGCGATGCTGGTCCTCGGGGTGACCCGGCTGGCGTCGCAGGCCTGGGACCGCGTCCTGGAGACCCTGATCGGGGCCGTGGTCGGCCTGCTCTTCAACCTGGTGTTCGCCGCTCCGGTGTGGGTGGACACGGCGGGCGAGTCCATCGAGGACCTCGCCCGCCGGGCCCGCCACCTGCTGGTGCGGATCGGGGAGGAGCTGGGCAACGGGACCGTCCCGTTCGAGCGTGCCGTCGCCCGGCTGCACGAGGCGCGCGAACTCGACCAGGCCATCGCCGACGTCGACGCGGCACTCCGCCAGGCGGAGGACAGTCTGCGCCTCAACCCGAGGGTCGCGGAGGGCCTGCTCTCCCGGCTGGTGCTGCGGACGGGGCTGGACACGCTGGAGATCTGCGTCGTCGTGGTGCGCGTCCTGGCCCGTTCGCTGACCGACCTGGCCAAGAACCGCCAGGACGACGAGGAGCTGTTCCCGCACGACGTGGCGGTGGCGCTGGAGGAACTGCTCGGCCATGTCGGCGGAGCCCTGGTCAGCTTCGCCGTCCTGGTCACCACGCAGGTCAGCCGCAACGCCGAGGAGGCCGAGGACCGCCTCACGGCCGAGCTGTCCGCCGCCTGGGTGAGCCGTGACAACGTCGCGCACAAGCTGCTGGCGCGCGTTCAGGAGCACCCCAGGGCGTGGCAGCTGCACGGCTCCCTGCTGGCCGAGATCGACCGCATCCTGGACGAGCTGGATCTCGAACACCGCTCGCGGCGCCTGATGGAGGAGCTGGACCGCGCCTCGGTGGCGAACCGGGAGAGGTTCACCCCGCTCGGCCGGCTCCGGCGCTTCGTCCGGGGTGACCGCTCCGCCCGGGGCCGCGAGGCGTGACACCGCGCCGGGAGGCGTGACACCGGACCGGCCGGGGCGCACCGATGGCCCAGCCGGGGCCCCGGCGGGCACCCGGGCGGGTGAACGTACGGTGCGCCCGCCTGGCGCCCGGCGGCTGATGTGCCAACAGTGGTTGCGAGGTCGCCCCGGCCGTTCCGACGGCGGGCGGTGATCCGCTCACGACCAGGCACCACCCCCTCAGGAATGGAGAAGACCATGAAGGACATCCGCAGGGCTCTCGTGCTCGCCGGGGCCGCGGCCGCGATGGTGCTCGGTTCGGCCGGCGTGGCGAGTGCCTCGGCGGAGGCCGAAGGCGTGGCGTTCGGTTCGCCGGGCGTCCTCTCCGGCAACGTCATCCAGGTCCCGATCCACATCCCGATCAACGCCTGCGGCAACAGCCTCAACCTGATCGGCGCGCTCAACCCGGCCTTCGGCAACACCTGCCTCAACGCGGGCTGACCCTCCGCGAGGCCGTGCGAGGCGGTCGGGGCCGGGTGCACCGGCCCCGGCCGCCTTCACGTCCGCCGGGCGCCCCGTACCTCGGGCAGCCGGTCCAGCGGCAGTCCGAAGTGCTCCCGGTAGGCGTCGAGCGCCTGCGCCGCGCTGAGTTCGCGCTCCTCCCGTCCGCCGCCCGCGGTGCGGATCAGCCGGGTGCCGCTGAGCGTGACCCGGCCGTCGTCGGTGAGCCGCGAGCAGGTCAGCCCCTTGGCGAAGTGCGAGTCCGGCGAGGTGCTCTGCCACCAGCAGGTCGGGACGAAGTCGGCCAGCTCGTACGGGCGTCGTTCCAGCCGGTACTGCGGCCGGCCGTCCAGCAGGACGTCGAGGTCGCCGCCGTGCTCCCGGAGACGGAACACCCCGCCGGGGTCGTGCTGGTCACCCGGCTCGTCCAGCCGCAGCGGCTGCTCGCTGAACCGTCCGAACCCGACGTCCACCAGCCACGGCCCGTCCAGGTCGACCCGCAGCGCCAGGTGGTCGAGCGGAGGCCCGGCCGTCTCCCCGTCGAACACCCGGGCGGAGAGCAGGGTCACCCGGAAGCCGAGCGCGGTGAGCAACGCGGCGAACGCGCCGTTGAGTTCGTAGCAGAAGCCGCCCCGCCGCCGCGCGACCAGTTTGTCGAGCAGCGCGTCCTCGGTGAGGACGACCGGCTCGCCGAGGTGGACGGAGAGGTTCTCGAACGGGACGGTCCGCAGGTGTGCACCTTGCAGGACCCGCAGCGCGGCGAGGTCGGGCCGCTCCGGGCGCGCCGCGCCGATCCGCGCCAGATAGGCGTCCACCTGTGACTCGTCCACGGCCGGCTCCGGTTCGCTCGGGTACCCCTCCGGGCGGCGGTCCGCCGCCGCACCGCTGTCAGCCGGCCCGCACCCCCTGCGGGAGCCGGAACAGCCCGTCCGGATCGTACCCGCGCTCCACCGGGAGCGGGCCACGGGAGCGGGCCACGGGAGCGCCGACCGCCCCCCGCACGCGCCCTGTCGCGGGTGCGCCGCGGGTTCTACGCTGCTCGGCATGGCATTGTTCCGACGGTCCGGCCGTCCCTCCCAAGTCCCTTCCTGGTGTGCCTGGTTCAGCCCGGCGGAGTGGCAGGCCTTCAGCGAGGCCGTCACGGCGTTCGTGCAGGACAGCGGGAGCGAGCCGGTGGAGATCGGCCCCGAGCAGACCATCCGGCTGGGCAGCACCGAGGGCATCCGGTACCCGGTGGACCTGGCCACCCTGGCGGCCCGGGAGCACCGGCTGCCCCGTAAGCAGTGGCGCGCGGACGTCGCACGGTATCTGGCCCTGCACCGCGACGCCGCCGCCCAGTGGCAGCGGCTGAGCCGGGCCGACTTCGCCGAGGCGCGCTCCCTGCTGATGCCCAAGATCTTCCGCGCCGACGCCCTCCCCGACGAGGAAAGCGTCACCAGGGAGGTCGGCCACGAGCTGGCCGCCGCGGCCGTGCTCCGGATGAACGGCGGCGTCTACCTCCCCACCCGGGAGCAGATCGGGCGCTGGGGCGTCTCCGAGGACGA
Organism: Kitasatospora sp. NPDC057223; assembly: GCF_042669755.1. NCBI lineage: Bacteria > Bacillati > Actinomycetota > Actinomycetes > Kitasatosporales > Streptomycetaceae > Kitasatospora > Kitasatospora sp. NPDC057223. Next base: position 12,158 of record NZ_JBHUWW010000051.1, read on the forward strand.
GCTGTGGAACACCGCGCTGCGCAACCTGGGTGTCGAGGCGTGCGAGACCGAGCGCGGCGGCAGCGGCGCCAGCCCTTCGGTGGTCGTCACCGGGCCGGGCGAGTTCGGCTCCGCCCAGGTGCTGCGCGCGGCGGAACTGCTCGGGCACCCGGCTCCGCACGGGTTCCTGGCGGCCACGCCGAGCGAGGACACCGTCGTGCTGGTGGTCATCGACGGCCCGGGGCTGCACACGTCAGCCGCGGCCATGGAGATGTACGGACGGCAGCTGTGGGAGCAGAGCGAGCCGCAGCTGAGGCTCAGCCCGGGCGTGCTCTGGGTGCACGAGGGGCGGATCGAGTCCGTCGGGGTCGAACTGCCCGCGAAGGACGGTTCGCGGCCCGGCGTCATCACCGGCTCGCAGCGGTTCGTCGACCTGCTGGAGAGCTTCTGACGGATGCCGCCCGGCGCACCCGGGGCGCCTGTGACGGGACGGCGACAACGGCCTGTCACACTGTGCGCATGACCCCCGACCGTCGCAGCCTCGGGCTGCCCGCATTCTCCGAACCCGCCACCGACGTCCCCACCCGGGTCGACGGTCGCAGCCTGCCCGTCGAGAAGCTCGAACAAGGGGCGGACTTCCGCCAGCCGCCCGGTGAGGACATCCCGGTGCCGCGCTCCGCCCCCCGGCCGCTCGCCGTCGGCGGGCTCACCTTCTCGGACCCCGACCGCCAGATCTGACACCAGGGCCGCGCTCCCCGCCGACGACGGGGACCGCGGCCCTCGGCATGTCCTGGGGCGTGGCCGCCCGCCTGCTCGCCCTTCCTTCGGCCCGTCAGCCCGCTCCCACGGCTCCGGGCCCGGCGGCGGTCGGGTGCGGGTCTTCGGGTGGCCACCGGGAATTTCCCTCCCGGGCCTATCGGCGCGGACCCGGCGGTGCTTGAATGTCCGCCATCAACTTCGGCTCCCCCGTTGCCACTTACGGCACAAGAGTAGAGGACGCCCCTGTGACTACGCGCGTAGAAATGCTGCCGCGCCGGGCCGTACCCGCCCTGCGCTACGCCGCCCTGCTGGCCATGCTGGCCTCCCTCCTGGTCTTCTTCTCGGGTGCCCCGCAGGCCCACGCGGCGCCCGCCTGCGCCGTCCTGTCCTCCGGCGCGGCCCCGCAGGCCAACGCGGCCGTGAACGCCGCCTGCGGGCTGATCGGCACGCCGTACTCCTGGGGCGGCGGCCACGGCGGACAGCCCGGTCTCTCCTACGGGATCTGCGACGCGTCCAACGGCGCGCCGAACGACTGCCACGTCCGCGGCCTGGACTGCTCCGGGATGGTCCGCTACGCCTACTACCTCGCGGTCGGCGCCGACGTGATCAACGGCGTGACCACCACCCAGTGGCCCTCCTCCCGCGCCGTCGCCAGGTTCTACCGGGGGGACGGCACGGGCCCGCTGCTCCCCGGCGACCTGGTGTTCTTCGGGAACACCGCCTCCACCATCCATCACGTGGCGATGTACCTGGGCCAGGGCTACATCGCCGAGGCGCCGTACTCCGGCGGCTACGTGCAGGTGTCGGCGCTCTCCTCGCACGGCGACTACTACGGCGCCATCCGGCTCTACGGCCCCGGCGGCGGCTCCACCACCCCGCCGCCGAGCAGCGGCCAGTACTGGGTGGACACCTTCGCGACGGCGGCGGTGTACGGCTCGCCGACGAGCACGACGAGTACGGGGACGCTGTACCAGGGGACGAACTACGTGTTCTGCAAGGCCTGGGGCCGGGAGATCGCGAGTGGCGGGAGCTTCAACCACTGGTGGCC